>NZ_JBFUEO010000022.1:0-61794 GCF_056403935.1 Pedococcus sp. P2_E4
GGCGCGTGACACCGCACCCACTGGGTGACCGTCAACGCCGCCGCACCGCCGGAGGTCTCGCCCCGGTCCATCGCCTCGGCCGTCACCGTCACCCGCGCCAGATCACACGCCGCACCCAACGCGTCGACCTCGCTCAGCAAACCGGCCAAACCCTCGGGCCCGCCACCACTGGGCGCCTGCCACAAGGACCCGTCGAGACCCCTCAAGGCCTCACGGGCAGCCGCGACCCGGTCGCGTCGCTGCTCCAACGTCAGATCCCCCTGCATGACCACCACACTATGAGAGACCACCGACAGCCCCCCAAACCCAAGGACGATGCGAGTTCCGTTGCAGCGCAACGGAATCACGCGGCATACCAAGCCCCGCAGGGGCAAGGGGAAGGCGTCAGTCTGTGGACGACGACCGGACACCAAGCGCGCCTGTGGACAGCATCACGAGTAGCCCGCGAGCTGCCCCGACATGGCCCAGTCGGGTGGTTCGGACCTCAATGCAGCGCGCCCACCAGCGGCACGACCTAGGCTGACGGGGTGCTGCGAACCCGCAACCCGGTCCACGCGCTGTCGCCCTCGGACCGCGACGCCGCGTTGGAGGTGTGCGCCCGCGACCTGCCGGCCAACGTCTTCGTCGCAGCACGGTTGCTCGAGGGCGTGCTGCACACCCAACCGGGGTCCCTGCTGGGGCACAAGGTCGACGGGCACCTGGAGTCGCTGTGCTGGTCCAGCGCCAACCTCGTCCCCGTCGAGGCCGACGAGACGTCGCTGGCGTACTTCGCCGACCGGGTGCGCCGGTGGCGACGGCACTGCGCCTCCATTCTCGGCCCGGCCGAACAGGTCAACGAGCTGTGGCGCCTGCTCTCGGGTGCGTGGGGGCCGGCCCGGGCGGTCCGTGCGACCCAACCGTTGATGAGCACCATGACGCGGCCCTCCGAGCTGGGCATCGCCCTCGACGAGCGCGTCCGGCCCGCGACGCTGGACGAGGTCGACCTGGTGATGCCCGCCGCGGCGCACATGTTCGAGGCCGAGATCGGCTACCCACCCTTCACCGGTTCAGGAGCGGCGTACCGCTCCGCGCTCCAGGCCCTCATCGACCGTGGCCACACCTTCGTCGTCATCGAGGACGGCAGGGTCCTCTTCAAGGCCGACGTGGGCTCGGTGGCGCTCGGCTGCGCCCAGCTGCAGGGCGTCTGGCTCGACCCCGACCTGCGCGGCCAGGGCCTCGCGGTGCCGATGATGGCGGCGGTGGTCGAGCAGGTCATGGCCACCCGCGCGAAGTGGGTCACGTTGTACGTCAACGACTTCAACGCCAGCGCGCGGGCGACGTACGAGCACGTCGGCTTCGAGGACGTCGGCACCTTCGCGACCGTCCTGCTCTGAGCGGCGTGGGTGACAGCGTGACCGACGACCCCGAGCTGCGGTCCCAGCCACGACCGGACACGACCGCCGCAGGCAACGCCCTGCTCTACCTCTGGGGCTCGCTTCTCGCCTTCGGCGTCTTCCTCGTGGGCGTCCCGGGCCGGGAGACCGCCGGGCGCACCTGGCTCTGGGTCGGACTGGTCCTCGCGGTGGTGGGAGCCGTGGGTTTCACCAGGGCGCTCCGAGCCCGGTTGGCCTACCGGCGACGGGACCGCTGACCCGCGGACGGCACGTCCGCGCCGACGGTGCTCTCGCGGCCGACGACCTCGTGGCGAACGAGGTGCTCGAGCGCATCGGGCTCGGGCAGGCCGTCGCGCAGACTGCTCGCCAGGAGGTCGAGCGCCGTCTCGGCGAGGCCGCTCATGTCGGGACGCACCGACGACAGGCGCGGGCAGCTGAACCGGCACTCCTCGATGTCGTCGAAGCCGATGATGCGGAGATCCTCGGGGATCCGCAGACCCTGGTCGATGGCCTCCCGGAGCGCCCCCAGGGCGAGCAGGTCGTTGAAGGCGAAGACGGCATCGGGCGGCTCGGGCTGGGCGAGGAGGGTGCGCATCGCGCGTGCGCCCTCCTCGCGGTGGTAGCCCTGCGTCCGCGCGATCAGGGCGTCGTCCGGCGCGATGCCGGCTGCCTGCAGGGCAGCGAGATACCCCTCCAGGCGCAAGGTGCCGGTGCCCTGCCGGTGCGGCTCGTGGCCGATGGTCGCGATGCGCCGCGCGCCGAGTGCGATGAGGTGCTCGGTGGCCTCTCTCGAGGCAGCGACGTTGTCGACGCTGACGTGGTGCACCGGCGCCGCGACGGCCCGCTCACCGAGGAGCACCAGGGGAGTGGAGTCCGTGCGGTCCTCGAGCTCGTCCGTGAGCGAGGAGATGGGGCTGAAGATGATGCCGTCTACACGCAGTGACCGGACGCCCGCGAGCACCGCCCGCTCGCGGTCGGCCTGCCCGCTGGTCTGTTCGATGAGCACCGTCCAGCCCCGCCGTTCGGCCGCGTGCACCACGACGTTGGCCAGGGCTGCGAAGTAGGGAAAGTCCAGCTCCGGCAGGGCCAGCGCGATCAGTCCGGTACGTCCCTGGCGCAGGTGGCGGGCTGAGACGTTCGGTCGGTAGTTCAGCTCGTCCAGGGCCGCCTGCACCCGCCCGCGCATGACGGGTGAGACGTGGGCGTACCCGTTGACGACGTTCGACACGGTCTTGACCGACACCCCGGCCCGCTCTGCGACGTCGCGGAGGCCGACTGAGCGGGCGCGCGGGGGAGGCATGAACCGAGGCTACCGGGGTAAAGGGCCGAGCAACGCCGCCCACACCCAGCGGAGCACAGGGGGGATCTGTCCGGATGCAAACCCTTTACAACGATGGAAAGACGGCGTACAAAGACCCGGTATACAACGTTGTAAGCCACCGGGCCGCTGGTCAGTCGCGCACCAGCCCGGGTGAACCGCCTCAGCGCGAGACATGGGACGAGACATGGGAGTCGGCGTGGGCGAAGCGTCAGGGTTGCGGTCCGAGGACCTCGTGCGGGCGGTCCTTGACCCGGACCAGCCGGTCGGGACGATCGACCGTCGGCTCTTCGGGTCCTTCGTCGAGCACATGGGCCGCTGCGTCTACACGGGCATCTACGAGCCGGGTCATCCCACGGCGGGTGCTGACGGGTTCCGTCGCGACGTCCTGGACCTCACCCGGGAGATGGGGGTCACGACCATCCGCTACCCCGGCGGGAACTTCGTCTCCAGCTATCGCTGGGAGGACGGCGTGGGCCCGCGGGAGTCACGGCCCACCCGTCTCGACCTGGCCTGGCGCGCCATCGAGCCCAACGACGTCGGTCTCAACGAGTTCATGGGCTGGGCCCGTGAGGTGGGGGCAGAGCCGATGATGGCGGTCAACCTCGGGACGAGGGGCGTCGAGGCGGCCATGGACCTCCTCGAGTACTGCAACCACCCGTCGGGAACGTACCTGTCGGACCTGCGCAAGTCCCACGGCGTGCCCGAGCCGCACGCCGTCAAGCTCTGGTGCCTCGGCAACGAGCTGGACGGCCCGTGGCAGATGGGGCAGAAGACCGCTGGCGAGTACGGACGCCTGGCCGCCGAGACCGCCAAGGCCATGCGCATGGTCGATGACCAGATCGAGCTCGTCGCCGTCGGCAGCTCCAACAGCACCATGCCCACCTTCGGGGCGTGGGAGGCCGAGGTCCTGGAGCACACCTACGACGTCGTGGACTACATCTCGATGCACGACTACTACGAGCCGGTCGGCGACGACCTGTCCAGCTTCCTCGCCTCGTCGGTGGACATGAACAGGTTCATCGAGGCCGTCATCGCCACGGCCGACCACGTGGGTGCCAAGCTGCGCAGCCGCAAGAAGCTGCGCATCTCGTTCGACGAGTGGAATGTCTGGTACCAGGCCCGGTTCGTCGGCCAGAGCAACCTCGACTGGAAGTACGCGAGGGAGCTGATCGAGGACGAGTACTCGGTGCTCGACGCCGTCGTCGTCGGCAGCTTCCTCATCACCCTGCTGCGACACGCAGACCGGGTCGCGATCGCGTGCCAGGCGCAGCTCGTCAACGTCATCGCGCCGATCCTGACCCGCCCGGGCGGACCTGCGTGGCGCCAGACCATCTTCCACCCCTTCGCGATCACCGCCCGGCTGGCCCGGGGCGAGGTGTTGGACGTGGCGGTTCGCACACCCGGCTACGAGACCGAGCGGTTCGGCCGCGTCGATGCCGTGACCGCGACGGCGACGTGGGACGCGGAGCACCAGGCCCTCGCCGTCTTCGCGGTGAACCGGCTCCAGGACCGCTCCCTTCCGGTGGAGATCGACGTGCGTCGCTTCCCCCAGCTGGTCCTGGGCGAGGCCCACCTGCTGGCCGACGACGACATCCACGCGTCCAACACGCAGTCGGAACCGGACCGCGTGCGTCCGCAACCGCTTGCCACCGCCTCCGTCACCGAGGGGTGGCTGCGTTTCGTCCTCCCGCCCGTCTCGTGGGCAGCCGTCTCCCTCGTTGCCTCCCCGCCCGCCCAGACCTGACCAGGAGCCCATCAATGAGACGCATCAGAGTCGCTGCGATCCTCGCCACCACAACCGCCGCCGCCACGGCCGTGGCTGCGCTCGCCTTGCCGGCGGCGCAGGCCGCCCCTGGGGCGGAGGCGGGCACGCGGACTGCTGGCGCGCCGTCATACCAGAACCCCGTCTCGGCCGACTTCGCCGACACCTTCGCCGATCCCTCGGTCATCCGCGGCAAGGACGGGACGTGGTACGCCTTCGGCACCTCTGACCCGCTGCGCGAGGGTGAGGGGACGGCGCACGTCCTTCCCATCGCCCGCTCCACGAACCTCGTGGACTGGGACTTCGTCGCGGACGCGATGCCGACCAAGCCGGCCTGGGCCGACACCGCGCGCAACGCGTCGCTCTGGGCACCGGACATCCGCTACGTCAACGGCGAGTACCGCATGTACTACGTCGTCACCGAGACCACGGTGACCGATGAGCCGAACGACAACGCCATCGGGATGGCGACGGCCCCGACCCCGACCGGGCCGTGGACCGACTCCGGAGCACCCGTCGTCGGGCCACGCCGCGGAGGCGGCGGCGAGCCGGGCAACTTCCTGTGGACGTTCGACCCGTCCGCGGTCACCGGCCCGGATGGAAGCCAGTGGCTCTTCTACGGCTCGTACTACGGCGGCATCTGGGTCACCCAGCTGAGTCCCGACGGCCGGACCACGGTCGGGGCGCCGACGATGGTCGCCGTCGACAACAAGTTCGAGGGTGCGTATGCCGTGCAGCGCGACGGATGGTGGTACCTCTTCGCCTCCACGGCCAACTGCTGCGCCGGGCCCACCACCGGGTACAGCGTCCAGGTGGGCCGGTCCCGTGCCATCGCCGGGCCCTACGTCGACAAGCAGGGCGTGCCGCTGAATGCGTCCCGGGCAGGCGGCACCCCGACCCTGGTCCAGAACGGCAACCGTTGGATCGGCGCAGGCCACAACGCGGTGGCGACCGACGTCCGCGGGCAGGACTGGATCGTCTACCACGCCATCGACCGCGCCGACCCGTACCTCGACGGCACCGATGGCATCAACGAACGCCCGATGCTGATGGACCGGCTCGACTGGGTGGACGGGTGGCCCGTGGTGCGCTCCGACCAAGGACCCAGTGAGGCGCAGCAGCCCGGACCGACCACGGCGTTGGCGACCGCCACGGCATCCCCTGGCGACTGGACCCGGACACCGGACGCCCAGGCCGGGTCCGCCTACACCTCCACGTCCGCCGGGTCACTGCTGACCGGGGTCACCGGTCACGACGGGGTGCGAGTCGAGGCGGACCTGCGCTCTGCGGGCTCTGCGTACGGCCTGGTCGCGCGGGGTCCTGACGGCAGCGAGGTCCGGTTGACCATCGACCCCGCCGCGCGTACCGCCCAGCTGCAGCACGTGCGTCACTCGCGCGTGACGAGCACCGCCACGACAGCCGTTCCTGCCCTGGCGGACCTCTCCCGCTGGCAGGCCGCCGTCCTCGAGGTCCGCCGCGGACACGTCGTGGCCAGCCTCTCGCCGGCGCGGCTGGGTGACCCGTACCTGACCCTGCGACTGGACAGCCGCGGTGTCACGCCGCCTTCTCGCGCAGGAGCCGTGGCGGCGGGCAGCGGCGTCGGTGTCGCGAACCTCAGCGTCGACCAGCCCGCGCCGGTTGCCTCGGTCGTCACCGACCAGGTGCCGAGCCGGCTGGACCCTGCGGCATCCGACGAGTTCACGTCCTCGACCCTCTCCGGCTGGACCTGGCGCCGGCCGGACCCCGCCGCCACGGTTGTCGGCGGCGCGCTGCGGTGGCCCACGCAGGCGGCTGACCTCGTGGGACCCAGCAACGACGCGGGCATCCTGATGCGCGACCCGGGCGAGGGCGCGTGGACCGTGGAGACCAAGGTCAGCATCGACCTGGGGACCGACACCGTCCGCAACTACCAGCAGGCCGGACTCGTGGCCTGGTCGAGCGACGACGACTTCGCCCGGCTGAGCCACGTCGCGATCTGGAACACCCGCCAGGTCGAGTTCGGGCGCGAGCTGCCGTACGCCGGGCGGCTCTCCTACGGGGGCACGATCGTCGGCCCCCCGGCCGAGACCACGTGGCTGCGGCTCACCCATCGGGTCGACCCGTCCGACGGTGAGCACGAGCTCCGCGCCTGGAGCAGCCGGGACGGCACCACCTGGGTCAAGGGCGGGGTGTGGACCTTCCCTGCCGACGCCGACCTCCGCGTCGGACTCGTCTCCCACGGTGGCGCGGGAGCAACCGCGCGCTTCGACTACCTCCGGCTCTACCGATGAGAACCCCGATCAGAACCCCACTCGGCACCAACCAAGGAAGGCACTCCATGAACGACACCTCTCTCAGCGCCCCGGTCACCCGCCGCGGACTCATCGTCGGCGGCGCGGCACTCGCCGGGCTGACGCTCACAGGATGCGGTGGTGGCAAGTCCGCGAAGGATGCGGCTGGAGGTGCGGCACCCAGCACCACCTTCGGCGGCAAGTACGACGGCCCCCAGGTGACCCTCAGCTACTGGAACGGCTTCACCGGCGGCGACGGTCCGTTCATGAAGAAGATGGTCGCCGACTTCATGAAGGAGAACCCCAAGATCACCGTCACGGCCAACACGGTCGAGTGGGCGCAGTACTACCAGCGGATGCCCGCCGCAGTGACGGCGAACAAGGGGCCCGACGTCGGCGTCATGCACATGGACCAGCTCGCCACCAACGCGGTCCGCAAGATCATCCTGCCGCTCGACGACCTCGCCTCCAGCCTGGGCCTGGCCGAGAGTGACTTCACCCCCGAGGTCTGGAAGGCCGGGATCTTCCAGGACAAGCGCTACGGCATCCCGCTCGACGTGCACTCGCTGGCCATGTACTACAACACGGACCAGTTCAAGGCAGCGGGAGTGTCCGACGCACCCGCCGACGAGGCGGCGTTCACCGCGGCGCTCGACAAGATCAAGGGCTCGGTGGCGCAGCCGTTCTGGATGCCGAGCCGCTGGCCGGCCCACCTGATGTTCCTCTCGCTGCTGTGGCAGAACGGTGGCGAGCCGTATGCCGAGGACGGCACCAAGGCGACCTTCGACTCCGAGGCAGGAGTGGCAGCGCTGCAGTGGATGGCGGACGTCGTCAAGAACGGCTACAGCCCGAAGAACGTCGCCCAGGACACGCAGTACGTCGGCTTCAAGAACAAGAAGCTCGCCGTGACCTGGGACGGCATCTGGCAGATCAACGACCTCAAGGCCGCGAAGATGCCGTTCGGCATCGCTCCGATCCCCAAGGTCGGCGACACGGCCGCGGTCTGGGCGAACAGCCACAACTTCTACATCAGCAAGCAGGCCCAGACGGACGACAACAAGCTCAACGCGTCGAAGGTCTTCATCGACTGGATGTCGAAGCACTCGGCGGACTGGGCTGGTGCCGGGATGATCCCCGCGCGCAAGTCGGTGCGTGAGGGTGCGGCCGTCAAGGACAGCACGCAGGCGCCGATCGCGGCCACGATCGACACGATGAAGTTCCTGCCCCCGGTGCCGGGTCTCGGCGACGTCCAGGCGCAGACCCTCGAGATCGCCGTGGCCGACGCCGTGCTGGGCAAGCAGAGCCCTCAGGCAGCCCTCAAGGCTGCGGCGTCCAAGGCGACCACGCAGATGGTGGCCAACAAGAAGAAGTTCGGCGCCTGACATGGCCGAGGTGCTGGTGGAGGAGCGTCCCGGGACGGTGAAGGAGCGCCGGCCCGGGGCCGCGCGCAAGCGTCCCGGGGCACCTGCCCCGGGGGTGCCGTGGATGTTCCTGGCCCCCTACCTCCTCCTGTTCGGCGCCTTCGTCCTGCTGCCGATCGTCTACGGGCTGTGGATCAGCCTGCACGACTACGACTACACGCTCCCGGGCAAGCCGTTCGTCGGCCTCGACAACTACACGGCGCTCTTCTCGTCCGACTCCATCGTCTTCAGCGACTTCTGGGCGGCCATGCGGGCGACCGGCATCTTCACGCTGCTGAGCGTGCCGTTGCTGCTCGTGGTGCCGCTGGCCGTGGCGCTGGCGATGAACGAGAAGTTCCGTGGCCGCAACCTGTTCCGCTCGCTGTTCTTCGCGCCCTACGTGTTGGGTGTCGCCGTGGTGGCGGTGCTCTGGCGGTTCCTCCTCGACGCGAACATCGGCCTCGTCAACCAGGTGATGGGTGCAGTGGGCCTGCCGGACGACACCGCGTGGCTGACCTCGACGCCCGCGGCTTGGCTGGCGCTGGTTCTCGTCACCGTCTGGTGGACGCTGGGGTTCAACGCGGTGATCTACCTTGCCGGGCTCCAGGACATCCCCGAGGAGCTCTACGAGGCTGCCCGGGTGGACGGCGCCTCGGCGTGGCAGCGGTTCCGACATGTCACCATCCCCGGACTGCGGCCGGTGTTGTCCTTCGTCACGATGATCACGATCATCGCCTCCGCCAACGTCTTCGGTCAGCCCTACCTGATGACCCGTGGCGCGCCGGGAACCGAGACCCGGACGGCGATCTACTACATCACCGACCAGGGGCTGCGGAACTACCAGATGGGGAGCGCAGCAGCGATGAGCTACATCCTCACCGTCGTGCTCGTGCTCGCCAGCCTGCTGGTGACGTGGATCTTCCGTGAGCGGAGGGCCTGATGTCGACCGAGACCACCCCGACGCCGGAGACGCCGACGAGTCCGAGGACTCCGAGGACTCCGAGGACTCCGAGGACGTCGGCGAGTTCGACGAGCTCGACGACCGGGACCGGACCCGACAAGCGACCTCTGCGTCCTGGCCGCGTCCTGCGTGCGACGGTGCTGACCCTGCTGGGGCTCCTCTTCGTCAGCCCGCTTGTCTTCATGGCGCTGACGTCGTTCAAGAACCGGGTCGAGTCGGCTGCGGTGCCACCGACGCTGTTCCCCCACGAGCCGACGACGGATGCCTACCGCAGCATCATGAGCACCGAGGGCACACCGGTGCTCCACTGGTTCGTCAACTCGATGGTCGCCGCCACGGCGAACTCCGCACTCGTCGTCGTGACGGCAGCTCTCGCCGCCTATCCCTTGGCGCGCATGGAGTTTCGCGGCAAGCGGCTCGTCTTCGCGCTGATCGTGGCGACCATCTTCGTCCCCCCGGTCATCCTGATCATCCCCAACTACCTGATCGTCGGCGAGCTCGCGTGGCTGGACACGCTCCTGGCAGTCATCGTGCCCACCGCCGCAGGCGCCTTCGGGGTGTTCTTCCTGCGGCAGTTCTTCCTCTCGTTGCCACTGGAGCTCGAGGAGGCGGCCGCCCTCGACGGAGCGGGCGCCTGGCGGACGTTCTTCAGCGTGGTGCTGCCGCTGTCGAAGCCGGCCCTGGTCACCCTGGCGGTCCTCGCGTTCCTCACCAACTGGAACGACTTCCTGTGGCCTGTCTACGTCCTGTTCAGCCCGGAGTCGCAAACCCTCCCCGCCGGCCTCTCGACGCTCCAGTCGGCGAACAACGTGCGCTACGACCTGCTCATGGCCGGCGCGGTCATCGCCAGCGCCCCGGTCCTGCTCATCTACGTCTTCGCGCAGCGGTTCATCATCGAGGGAGTCTCGCGCTCGGGCCTCAAGGGGTGACCGCGAGCCGGCGTGACAGGATCGACGCATGTCGACCACACCGCCCCTGACCAAGGACATCGTCGGCCTGGCCGGCCTGTTCCTCACCTCGGGGACCACCCACCTGGTCAAGCCCGAGGTGTTCGAGCCGCTCGTGCCGAACCAGCTGCCGAGGCGCCGCGGGATCATCTACGCCTCCGGGGTGGCCGAGCTGGTGTGCGCCGCCGGCCTGCTGCACCCCAGGACCCGCCGGTATGCCGGGTGGGCCAGTGCCGCGCTCCTCGTCGGGATCCTGCCGGGCAACGTCCAGATGAGCGCCAACTACGGCAAGCGCGCGGCCCGCAAGGGTACGACGGGCGCGCAGGCCGCCTTCGCGGGGACGCTGGCGCGGCTGCCGTTGCAGCTGCCCCTGATCCGCACGGCCCTCAGGGCCGCCGGCCGCTAGCACGGCCTCAAGGCCGCCGGCCGCTAGCACGGCCCTCAGGGCCGCCGGCCGCTAGCAGGGGGCCGCGCAGCAGGGGCCGCGCAGCAGGGGCCGCGCAGCAGGGGCCGCGAGGGCCCGCCGACGACCTAGTAGAGGCCCGTCGAGTACTGCGTCCCGTAGTAGCGCTCCAGCTCCTCGATCGTGTCCTCCGGCCGTTCCAGCGCCTTGGCGATCTGCGGCCGCGAGTCGGCAGCCGTCGGGTCCCACGTGGACGGGTGCCAGAGCTTGCTGCGCATGAACGCCTTGGCGCAGTGGCCGAAGACCTCGTCGACCTCGACGACGAGCGCGAGCACAGGCCGATGCCCCTGGACCACCATCTCGTCGAACCACGGCGCATCCGACACGAGGTGGGCCCGGCCGTTGATGCGCAGGGTGTCACCGCGTCCTGGGATGAGGAACAGCAGCCCGACGTGCGGGTTGGACAGGACGTTCCTGTAGCCGTCGGCGCGCTTGTTGCCCAGCCGCTCCGGGATGGCGATGGTCGTGTCGTCGAGGACCTTCACGAAGCCCGCGGGGTCGCCCTTGGGCGAGACGTCGCAGCGGCCCTGGTCGTCGGACGTGGCCACGAGGCAGAACGGCGAGTGCGCCAGCCAGTCGCGGTCCAGCTGGTGCAGCGCCGGCCGGGCCTTGTCGCGGACCCGCGGCAGCGGCTCCCCGAGCAGGCCCACCAGTTCGTCAACGGTCTCGATCCGCGTCGTCGTGCTCACGCCCCCACTGTGCCACCCGGGAACGTGCCACCGGGGAACGTGCCACCCGGGAACGTGCCACCGGGAACGTGCCACCCGGGGAAACCGCGGTGAGCACACGGCATACCGACGGATATCCTCTGGTGGTTGCCCAGCCGACACCCGGCCGGTCAGCGCCCTGCACCACCCACCAGCCCACCGAGGAGTGCCCCGTGGCCCTGCGCATGTCGACCCTGTTCCTGCGAACCCTTCGCGAGGACCCGGCCGATGCCGAGCTGCCGAGCCACAAGCTGCTCGTGCGGGCCGGCTACATCCGCCGCGTGAGCCCCGGCATCTACACCTGGCTGCCGCTCGGCCTGCGGGTGCTGCGCCGCGTCGAGACCGTGGTGCGCGAGGAGATGGACGCGATGGGCGCCCAGGAGCTCCTCTTCCCCGCGCTGCTGCCCAAGGAGCCCTTCGAGGCGACGGGTCGCTGGGAGGAGTACGGCGACAACATCTTCCGGCTCAAGGACCGCAAGGACGCCGACTACCTGCTCGGGCCGACCCACGAGGAGATGTTCACTCTCACGGTCAAGGACCTGTTCAGCAGCTACAAGGACCTGCCCCTCTCGATCTACCAGATCCAGACCAAGTACCGCGACGAGGCGCGTCCGCGCGCGGGCCTGCTGCGCGGCCGGGAGTTCGTCATGAAGGACTCCTACTCGTTCGACATCGACGAGGCGGGGCTCGACAAGGCCTACCAGCTGCACCGCGAGGCCTACATCCGGATCTTCGACCGGCTCGGCTTCCACTACGTCATCGTCCAGGCCATGGCAGGGGCGATGGGTGGCAGCAAGAGCGAGGAGTTCCTCGCCACGGCCGAGAACGGCGAGGACACCTACGTCCACTGCCGCAACTGCGGCTTCGCTGCGAACGTCGAGGCCGTGCGGGTGCCCGTCCCCGACGCCGTGGAGTATGCCGGCGTGCCGGCCGCGCACGCCGAGGAGACTCCCGACACCCCCACCATCGAGACGCTCGTGGCCCACCTCAACGAGCGGTTCCCCCGGGACGACCGGCCCTGGTCCGCCGCCGACACCCTGAAGAACGTCCTCGTGACGCTCGTGCAGCCCGACGGCACTCGCGAGCCCCTCGCGATCGGCGTCCCCGGCGACCGCGAGATCGACGAGAAGCGGCTCGGTGCGCAGGTCGAGCCCGCCGAGGTGCAGGCCTTCGATGAGAAGGACTTCGCGGCCAACCCGTCGCTCGCCAAGGGCTACATCGGGCCGGGCGTCCTCGGCACCGACAAGGCTTCCGGGATCCGCTACCTGCTCGACCCGCGGGTCGTCGAGGGCACCCGCTGGGTCACCGGCGCCGACGAGTCGGGCAAGCACGTCATCGACCTCGTGGCCGGCCGCGACTTCACCGCCGACGGCACCATCGAGGCCGCCGAGGTGCGTCCCGGCGACGCCTGCCCCAGCTGCGGGCACGACCTCGAGGCCGCCCGTGGCATCGAGATGGGCCACATCTTCCAGCTCGGCCGCAAGTACGCCGAGGCGCTCGACCTCAAGGTGCTCGACCAGAACGGCAAGCTCCAGACGGTCATCATGGGCTCCTACGGCGTCGGCGTCTCGCGTGCCGTCGCGTGCGTCGCCGAGGGCAACCACGACGAGCTCGGGCTCGTGTGGCCGCGCGAGATCAGCCCCGCCGACGTGCACGTCGTCGCCACCGGCAAGGACGCCACGCGCGACCCCGACGTGTTCCTGCGCTCCGCCGAGATCGTCGCGGGCTTGGAGGGCCAGGGGCTCAGCGTGCTGTACGACGACCGCGAGAAGGTCAGCCCCGGCGTGAAGTTCAAGGACTCCGAGCTCATCGGCATCCCGACCATCGTCGTGGTCGGCAAGTCGCTCGCGAACGGCGTCGTCGAGGTCAAGGACCGTCGCACGGGCGATCGCCGCGAGGTGCTGGTCGACGACGTCGTGTCCGAGGTCGTCCGCGAGGTCCGCGGCAGCGCGTCGTGACCAGGCCGACCACCTCGGCCGGGGGCGACGACCGCAGCAAGACCGTCGAGGCGGTGATCTTCGACTGGGGCGGGACGCTGACCCCGTGGCACGACGTCGACCTGCCGCAGCAGTGGCGCGTCTTCGCCCGCGAGGTGCACGGCCTGCCGGTCGAGGCACCGGAGATGCCGGTGGAGGACCTCGCCGAGGCCGACTCGCTGGCCATCCGAATCCACGAGGCCGAGGAGCGCGCCTGGTCCCGCGGTCGGCAGAGCCACGAGAGCGCTTCGATCGAGGCGATCCTCGCCGACGCGGGCGTCGACGCGGCGCACGACCGGCACCTGCTGGCCCTCGCGGCATACCGGCGGTTCTGGGAGCCGCACACGCACACCGACCCTCAGGTCCGGCCACTCTGGGAGGGGCTGCACGCGCGCGGGATCAAGGTCGGCGTCCTGTCCAACACCATCTGGAGCCGTGACTACCACCGCGAGGTCTTCGAGCGGGACGGCGTCCTCGACCTCATCGACGGCGACGTCTACTCCTCCGAGATCCACGTCGTGAAACCGCACCCGGAGGCCTTCCTCGCGGCCTGCGAGGCGGTGGGGGTCGAGCCGCAGGCCGCGGTCTACGTCGGCGACCGCCTGTTCGAGGACGTGCACGGACCCCAGCAGGTCGGCATGCGGGCGATCTGGGTCCCGCACAGCGACATCCCTGCGACGCAGCAGGTCTCGGTCGACGCGACCCCCGACGCGCAGGCGCACGAGCTGCTCGACGTCCTCGAGGTCGTCGACCGCTGGTGCGGGGCCACGCGTGGCTGATCCCGACCTCACGACGCTGCTGCTCATGGCCCTCGCCGGGTTCGGCGCGGGCTGGGTCGACGCCGTCGTCGGAGGTGGCGGCCTCGTCCAGCTGCCCGCGCTGGTCCTCGGCTTCCCGGGGGCGACCCCCGCCCAGCTGCTGGCGACCAACAAGGTCGCATCCATCGCCGGCACCGCAACGAGCTCGGTGACCTACTGGCGACGGGTGCACCCGGACCTGCGCACGGCTCTGCCCATGGCCGCTGTGGCCTTCGTCGGCTCCGCGGGTGGCGCCCTCATCGGGCTGCACATCCCCAAGTCGGCGTTCAACCCGATCATCCTGGTGATGCTCGTCGTGGTCGGCGCCTACACGGTGGCCAAGCCGTCGCTCGGACAGGAGACGGCCCTGCGTTTCGACGGGCACCGGCACACGGTGATCGCGATGGTCACGGGTTTCTGCATCGGCGTCTACGACGGCGCGCTGGGACCGGGCACCGGCAGCTTCCTGGTCTTCGCGCTCGTGGGGTTGATGGGCTACGCCTTCCTCGAAGCCAGCGCCAAGGCCAAGATCGCGAACTTCGCCACCAACCTCGGGGCCATCGCGGTGTTCGCGCCCGGCGGCCACGTGATGTGGAAGATCGCGGGGGTCATGGCCGCCGCCAACCTCGTGGGGGGCTACACCGGCGCCCGGACCGCCGTCGCCCGCGGGAGCCGGTTCGTCCGCGTGGTCTTCGTGTGTGTGCTGATCGCGTTCATCGTCCGCATCGGCGGCCAGGTCCTGGGCGTGTGGGGGTGAGCACCGTGTCCGGACCTGCAGCCTCCCTCGAGCCATTGCTCGAGCGGCTCGTCGCGCTGCTCCCGGCGGAGGGGGAGCCGCGCCGGGTCGTCGGCATCGCCGGGCCCCCGGGCGCGGGCAAGACGACCCTCGTCGAGGCGGTGCTGGGCGCGGCTTCAGCGGACCCGCGGCTCGGGGGCCGGGTCGCCCACCTGCCGATGGACGGGTTCCACCTGCCGAACGCCGAGCTCGACCGGCTGGGGCGGCGCGACCGCAAGGGTGCGCCCGACACGTTCGACGCCGCTGCGTATGCCGCGGTGCTGGCCGCCGCCCGCGAGGTCCCGCGGCGCGTGGTCACGGCCCCGGCGTTCGACCACGCCGTGGGGGAGCCCGAGCCGGACGCCCTCATGGTGCCGACCCACGCCGACCTCGTGCTGACGGAGGGCAACTACCTGCTGCTCGACGACCCGCAGTGGCTCGCGGTGAGGACCACCCTCGACGAGACGTGGTTCTGCGCCCTGGGCGACGACGTGCGCCGGGACCGGCTGGTGCGCAGGCACGTGGCCGCCGGGCGCGAGCCCGACGACGCGACCGCGTGGGTGCACCGGTCCGACGAGGCCAACGCGCAGCTGGTCGCGCAGGGGGCCGCCCTTGCCGATGTCGTCCTCGTCGACGGACGGGTGTTTGAAGGGTTCGCCACGCCCTGACGTAGCGGATCCACCAAAGACTCCCGGCTCATGCGCCGGTCATGGGATCCCCACAGCAAACCTCCAGACTCCGGCCCCATCGTTGCCTGCATGACGACGACAGAGGCGCCCCTCGTGACGGGGGCCACCCACCGCGGCGAACCAGCGCACCCGGTCGGGCACTCGCCATACCGGAACGCGCGGGCGGTGCCGCGCTGGTGGCGCGACGCGTCCGTGGCGTTGTTCTGGGGCGTGCTGCTGTGGGTCACGGCTCCGTGGGTCTCCGGGGGAGGCGTGCAGGACCTGACGAGCCTTTCGGGAGCCCTGACGAGCACCGGCCGGGTCACCGGGCTGGTCGCCTCGGCGCTGCTCCTCGTGCAGGTGTTCCTCATGGCCCGGGTGCCGTGGTTCGAGCAGGCCTGGGGCCAGGACGAGCTCGCCCGCACCCACCGCCTCGTCGGGTTCACGTCGTTCAACCTGCTGTGGGCGCACATCGTCCTCATCACCCTCGGCTACGCCGCCGCCTCGCCGCAGGGCCTGTGGGCCACCATCGTCGACTTCGTCGTCAACTACCCGGGCATGCTGCTCGCAGTGGCGGGCACGGTCGCGCTCTGCATGGTCGTGGTGACCTCGGTCAAGAAGGCGCGCGCCAGGCTGCGGTACGAGTCGTGGCACCTCATCCACCTCTACGGCTACCTCGGCGCGGGGCTGGCGCTGCCCCACCAGCTGTGGACCGGCCAGGAGTTCCTCGCGTCCAGGACGACCACGGTCACCTGGTGGACCCTGTATGCGGTGTGCCTCGGCACCGTCCTCGTCTTCCGGGTGGGCCTGCCGCTGTGGCGCTCGCTGCGCTCGCCGATCCATGTCGTCGCCGTCCGCGACGAGGCGCCGGGAGTCACCTCGGTCGTGGTCCACGGGTCCGGGCTGGGCGGCCTCGCCGTGCGCCCCGGCCAGTTCCTCCAGTGGCGCTTCCTCGACGGGTTCGGCTCGTCGCGCGCCAACCCCTACTCCATCTCGGCGGCACCCGTCGGCGACTACCTGCGGATCACGGCCTCCACGGTGGGCGACGGGTCGGCCCGGCTCGCCACGCTCAAGGAGGGCTCGCGCGTGCTGCTCGAGGGCCCGTACGGCCGGCTGCACGAGGGCGTGCGTACCCGCCGCAAGGTGCTCCTGGTGGGTGCCGGCATCGGGATCACGCCGATGCGTGCCCTGCTCGAAGGTCTCGACCAGGCGCCGGGTGACGTCACCGTGGTGCACCGGGCAGGCGACGCCTCGCAGCTGTGGCTCCGCGAGGAGCTGACCGCCATCGCGGCACAGCGCGGCGCCAGGTACGTCACGGTCGAGGGGCACCGCGCACCCGGACGGTCGTCCTGGCTGCCGGCCAGCGCCGCCCACCTCTCCGACGCCGAGGCCCTCGCGCAACTGGTCCCCGACGTGGCCGAGCACGACGTGTTCATCTGCGGCGCGCCGGCCTGGATGGACGCCGTCCGCGACGCCGCGCTCGCCTGCGGGGTGCCCTCCTCGAACATCCACCTCGAACGCTTCGCCTACTAGGAACCGAACCCATGCGACGAATCACCCTGTGGGCCCTGTCCACCCTCACCACCGTGGTCCTGCTGTTCAGCTACCACACCTCCACCAACCAAGGGGCGGCCGTGGCCTCGGCGACATCGGCGCAAGCGCCGGCCGTGGCCGGATCGGGCTCGAGCAGCTCCGACTCGAGCAGCTCGAGCAGCGGCTCGGGGACCTCGGGCTCGACTTCGGGGACCTCGGGCTCGACTTCGGGGACCTCGGGGACCTCGACCTCGGGAACCAAGACCTACACGGGTGACTCCGTCCAGACGCGGTGGGGACCGGTGCAGGTCCAGATCACCGTCACGGACGGCAAGATCACGGCAGCCGATGCCGTCGTCTACCCGACTGAGAACCACCGGGACGTCGAGATCAACAGCTATGCGGTGCCTGCCCTCAACGACGAGGCGGTGCAGGCCCAGAGCGCGAGCATCGACATGGTCTCGGGTGCCACGGTGACCTCCGAGGGCTACCTGTCGTCGTTGCAGAGCGCCATCGACAAGGCCAACCTGTGAGCGCCGCGGTGGCCGAGATCGCCCCGACGGAGCACGAGCCGGGACGCCGGGCATTCGTCGAGCACGTCATGGGAATGCCCGTGTCCATCCACGTGCGCGGGGCCGTCGAGGGCCGGGATCTGGTCGTCGGTGTCGAGCAGGCGTTCGCCCACCTGCGCAAGGTCGACACGGTGCTGAGCCTGTGGCGCCCCGACAGCGACCTGATGCGGTCACTGCGCGGCGAGCTGCCGACACGGTCGCAGCACCCGTGGCTGCAGGAGGTGTGGGACCTGTGCACCCTCGCCGAGCGCAGGACCGGCGGCCTGTTCAGTGCGCTCGCGACGCCGGACGGCAGCTACGACCCCACGGGTCTGGTCAAGGGCTGGGCCGTCGAGGGCGCCTCGCAGTACCTCCACCACGTGCCCGGGATCTCCTACTGCCTCAACGCCGGTGGCGACCTCGTGGCGGGGGCGGGGACCGGTGCGACGGCGTCCACCTGGCGCATCGGCATCGAGGACCCGAGCGACCGCCGCCGCGTCGCCGCCACGGTGGACCTCACGACCGGGGGCCTGGCCACGAGTGGGGCGGCTGCGCGTGGGGCCCACATCCGCGACCCGCGTACGAGTGCTGGAGTGGACCGCGCGGGGTCGGCCACCGTCTGGGGGCCGTCCCTGCTGTGGGCGGACGTCTGGGCCACCGCTCTGTTCGTCGCCCCGACGGAGGGTGAGGCGCGGCTGCGGGCCGAGGCGCCGGCATACCGGTCCCTGGTCCTCTGACGGCCGTGGCACAGTGGGCGGATGTCCGTCTGGTACGCCGCCTACGGCTCCAACCTGAGCCGCGACCGGTTCCTGACCTACGTCCGTGGTGGGCCGCCCGCCGGCGCGACGCGGACCTACCCGGGCGCCAGGGACACGAGCCTGCCCACCGCTGACGTGGCGTTCACCATGTCGGGGCAGGTCTTCTTCTCGTGGGAGTCGCCGACGTGGGGTGGCGGGATCGCTTTCTACGACAGCACTTCGGAGGGGACGGTGCTTGCCCGCGCCTACCGGCTCACCGAGCAGCAGTTCGCCGACGTCGCTGCGCAGGAGATGCACCGCGAGCCCGGCGAGGACCTCGACCTCGGCCACGTCCTGGAGCACGCACGGCATGAGCTCGGTCCCGGCCGGTACGAGACGCTGCACCTGGTGGGGGAGCTCGACGGCGACCCGGTGCTCACCTTCACCGCGAGGGACCCGTCGAACCTGACTCCCAACGCCCCGGTCGCCGCCTACCTGCGCACGGTCGCGGCCGGCCTCGCCCAGACGCACGACCTGGGCGCGCGGGCGGTCGCCGACTACCTCCTCGGTTGCCGGGGCACCACCCCGGCGTGGTCGCGCGACGCGCTCGTCGCCCTGCTCAGCCCAGCCCGGCGCGGCTGAGCGCCGCCGCGAGGGCAGGCGCGTCGGTCACCGGTGCGTCGCAGACGAACCCCCGGCACACGTATGCCGTCGCGCGACCGCCGACCAGCGGACGGTCGGCAAGGAGCGGAACCCCTTGCGTGCCAGGGGATCCCGCCACAGTGACGAGGCCGGGGGAGGGGTCCGCCCGGACGATCGCCATCAGGGTGTCGGCCTCCGGGCCGGTGCCGACCACGGCCACCTGCAGCGGCCCGGCCACCGCCGCCTCGGCGACGGCCAGGGCCCAGCCACCGAACCGCGGGTCGCGAGCGGCGAGCTGGCCACAAGCTGCCAGCGCCGCGTCGGCACGCTCGCGCAAGGCCGGGTCACCCGTGAGGGCCGAGCAGGTGAGCAGGGCGCCGGCGAGCGAGGACTGCCCGGACGGCTCGGCGTTGTCGGCCGCGCTGCGCGGGCGGGTGAAGAGGGCCTCGGCATCGTCGCTCGTGTCGTGGAAGCCGCCGTCGTCGGCGCCGAACCGCGCGACCGCGGTGGTGAGCAGGTCTCGGGCGAGATCCAGCCACCGGGCCTCGCCCGTGGCCTGGTGAAGGGCGAGGAGGCCCTCGGCGAGGTTGCCGTGGTCGTCGGCCACCCCGGCTGCCGTGCCCGCGCGGCCGGCGCGCGAGGTGCGTCGCAAGCGGCCGTCGACGAAGTGGGTCGAGACCACCAGCTCGGCGCAGGCGACGGCCGCCTCGACGAGCTCCGGGCGCTCCAGGATCGCCCCGGCATCGGCGAGCCCGGCGATCGCGAGACCGTTCCAGGACGTGACCACCTTGTCGTCGCGACCGGGCTGGGGGCGGTCCTGACGAGCCGCGAACAACCGGTCCCGCACCTGCGACCACCACGCCTCGTCGTCAGGGTCGGCGAGCAGCTGCAGCGTCGACGACCCGTGCTCGAAGGTGCCCTCGGGTGTGACCGACAGCAGGGTCGCGGCGCGCCGGCCGTCGTCCTCTCCGAGCACCTCGACGAGCTGCTCGGGGGTCCAGGCGTACGTCAGGCCCTCGACTCCGTCGGTGTCGGCATCGAGCGCCGACGCGAAACCACCCTCGGGGGTGCGCAGGTCGCGAAGCAGGAACTCGGCCGTCTCGAGGGCGATGCGACGGCCCAGCGGGTCACCGGTGGCCCTGTGCAGGTGGGAGTAGACGCGCAACAGCTGGGCGTTGTCGTAGAGCATCTTCTCGAAGTGGGGGACCACCCAGCGGGCATCGACGGCGTACCGCGCGAAGCCGCCCCCGAGCTGGTCGTACATGCCTCCGCGCGCCATGGCCTCGCAGGTGCTGGTCGCCATGGCTAGGGCGTCCGGGGACCCGGTACGGGCGTGGTGTCGCAGCAGGAACTCGAGCACCATGGAGGGCGGGAACTTCGGTGCTCCGCCGAATCCCGCTGCGGCGTGGTCGAACTGGCCGCGCAGCAGCGTCACGGCCGAGTCCAGGGCGGGTGCGTCCAGCGGGTGTCCGGCAACCGGCGCCGACAGCTCACGCAGCCGCGACGCGATGTGGCCGCCCGACTCCAGGACCCGGTCCCGCTGGTCGGTCCACGCGCTCGTGACTCCGGCCAGCAGCTGGAGGAACTGACCCCTCGGGAAGTAGGTGCCGGCGAAGAACGGGTCGCCGTCGGGGGTGAGGAAGCACGTCATCGGCCACCCGCCGTGCCCGGTCAGGGCCGTCGTCGCCGCCATGTAGACCGCGTCGATGTCGGGGCGTTCCTCGCGGTCCACCTTGACCGCCACGAAGTCGGCGTTGACCACCCGAGCCACGTCCTCGTCCTCGAACGACTCGTGCGCCATCACGTGGCACCAGTGGCACGCGGCATACCCCACCGAGAGCAGGACGGGGACGTCGCGACGCCGCGCCTCCTCGAACGCGTCCGGACCCCACTCCTGCCAGTCGACCGGGTTGTCGGCGTGCTGCAGGAGATAGGGGGACGTCGAGTCGGCGAGGCGGTTCGGCATACGTGTCACTCTCCCTCACCGGTCCCCTGACGGCGAATGCCGGACCCGTCGTCACCGCGCTCGCGCCAAGGTGGACCCGAGGG
This sequence comes from Pedococcus sp. P2_E4, assembly GCF_056403935.1. Lineage (NCBI taxonomy): Bacteria > Bacillati > Actinomycetota > Actinomycetes > Micrococcales > Intrasporangiaceae > Pedococcus > Pedococcus sp. P2_E4. The sequence continues at coordinate 20,933 of NZ_JBFUEO010000022.1, forward strand.
CAGCGGTCGTCAGTGCGACCACGGCGGCTGCCGTGAACGCCGCCGAGAAGCCTGTGGCACCCAGCTGGTTGGTGGCGGAAGCTCCAAGCGAGATGCCGATGGCCGTGAAGCTGGCGGTGCCGAGCGCCGCGCCGACCTGGGATGCCGAGCCTGCGAGACCGGACGCCAGTCCGGCGTGCGAGGCGGGGGCCGCTGATGCGATGACCATCGTGGTGGGGGTGAAGCTGAGCGCGACGCCGATGGCGACGAGCAGGAGCCCCGGGAGGACGGCGACGGCGTACCCGTCGTCTCGCGGTGCGTAGGCGAGCCACAGGTGCCCCGTGGCGAGGACCACGAGTCCGGCGACGAGGGTGCGCCGCGGACCCAGTGCGCGGAGGATCCGCGGCAACAGGGCGAGGGAGAAGGCGAAGCCAGTGAGTGAGGTGGGCACCATGGCCAGGCCGGCCTGCCGAGGGGCCATGCCCAGGGCCTGCTGGAGGTAGAGGGCGACGAGGACGAACGTGGAGGCTCGGGCCGCGCCACCGAGCACGGCCAGCGCCACGCCGGTGCTCAGGGTTCGCGAGGTGAAGAGCTCGAGGGGCACGAGGGGGTCGGCCGCGCGGCGTTCGACGGTGATGAACACCGCGAGCAGGAGGGCGGAGGCGGTGAGGCTCGCGAGAACGGTCGGGGACGTCAGCCACGCTCGGCGATGCCCAGGGCGCCGTGGACGAGGGCGATCACGGCGCCGGTGATGGCGGCGGCGCCGAGCCAGTCGACCCGGCGGACGGCACCCTGTGCTCCTTCGGGGAGGACGTGGTGCGCTGTGGCGACGGCGGCGATGGTGACGGGCACCGTGACGAAGAAGACCGACGACCAGCCGAAGCTGCCGACGAGGAGTCCGCCAGCCATGACTCCGGTGGCTCCTCCGAGGGCCGAGGCGGCCCCCCAGGTGCTCATGGCGCGGGCTCGCTGCTGCCCGGGATAGGTCAACAGGAGCAGCGACATGGCGGCCGGGCTGAGTGCTGCAGCGCCGGAGCCCTGGATGATGCGGCCACAGAGCAGGAGGCCCTGGTTGGTGGCGAACGCGGCGAGCAGGGTCCCGAGCGTGAACACCGCGGAGCCGGCGACGAACACGCGGCGGCGGCCGAACAGGTCCGCGGCGCGGCCGGACAAAAGCAGCAGGCCCCCGAAGGCGAGGACGTACGCGTTGACGACCCAGGTGACTGCGGTGGCGCTGAGGCCCAGGTCCCTCTGGATGGAGGGCAGGGCCACGTTGACGATGGACGTGTCGAGCATGACGACGAACTGGGCGGACACCAGGAGTCCGAGCGCGACCCAGCGGCGGCGCCGCGCAGGCCGGTCCGCGGCGTCGACGGCGCTTGCCTGCGTGGGGTCTGGCCGGTTGGTGCTGGTCACGAGGGTGGCGGACACGGTGGGCTCCTTGGCTGTGGCTCGGGATGTCGTGCACGTCCACGGTGCCGGTGCGGGGTGGGTGCTCGCGCCGGTGAAATGGCCGGGTTCTCGCCAGGTCGTGCCGGCATACCCGGGTCGAGGTGCCTCGCTACGGGCTGCACCCGGAGGAGAACTGCCCACCGATCAGCGCTGCCCACCTGACCGGGAGCCGCGCAACGTACCCTCACTGGATGTGACCACTTCCGCCGCTGTCGCCGCCTGCGTCCTCCTGGGAGCCCTGGCGGTCTTCCAGGCTCTGCTGGTCTTCGGAGCGCCACTGGGACGGTTCGCGTGGGGTGGTCAGCACGAGGTCATCCCGACGCGGCTGCGGGTGGGGAGCCTTGTCTCCATCGTCATGTACGCCGCCATCGGCTGGGTGATCCTCGCTCGTGCCGGGCAGGACAGCGGCGGCGCTCGCCTCCTGGGTGTGGCCACGTGGGTCATCGCTGGCTTCTTCCTCCTCGGCGCGGCGGCAACCTGGCTTCACGGAGCCGCTCCGAGCGCTTCGTCATGACTCCCGTCGCTCTGCTGCTCTGCGCTCTCACCGTGGTCGTCGCCGTTCAGGGCTGACAGCGGACTGACGGGGTGCGCTCAGGCGCGGTCGACTCCACGCCGGCGAGCCCGGCGGAGCACCGTCGGCAGGGCCGCGGCAGAGCCGACCAGTGCGACCTCGAGGGCGAGGAGCATCGGGATGCGGCCGCGTGGGTCGCCGTGCAGGGGCAGCGTGGTGGTGGGGTAGTCGATCATCTTGGCGGCTGACAATGCCGTCGCGCGTCCGGCGTGCGAGGCCAGGTACTGCAGGGCGCCGTCGAAGCCGGGGGAGTTGCCGGCTCCGTGGATGGCATCCACGGGGACGTGGTGATGGGTGGCCCATGCCTTGATGGTGGGGTCGAGGTTGGCGGTGCCGTCCGGTCCGGGGACGGCGAGCCTGGTCGGGGTGTGGCCGTCGCCCAAGGTGCTCGTGTGCAGCACCAGCCCGTGCTGCGTGATCGCGGTGCCGGTCGCGCTGAGTGGGATGGGTCGGGCGGCGTAGGACACGTCGTAGACCTCGAAGCTGCTGGCGAGGTCGATCTCGTTGACCCCATCAGGGACGGTGATGCCGAGGGTGGGCCTGCCCCACGGGAGGAGCGCGTTCAGTCCGACGGGCAGGTCGGTGCGCGCGAAGGACTGGGTGGGGATGTCGGGTGACTGGGTCAGCGACCAGCTCGGGTAGCCGACCAGCTGCCCGATGCGCGTGGCTTCGTCTCCGCCGGCGAGGTCGGCCATGACGCGCAACGCTCCGGGGATGCCGGACGTGACGCCGGCGGTGGAGGTGATGCGGCCGTCCTGGACGAACCGTTTCCCGGCAACCCAGTGCACCTTCGGGTACTTCTTGGCGTAGGTGCCCACGCGGGACCAGTGCGCGGTGGCGGTGCGGCCGTCGAGGAGGCCGGCCGCGGCGAGGACCTCGGCTCCGTTGCACACGCTGAGGATGCGCGCCCCAGCGCCGGCTTGCTCGGTGACCCAGGCACGGAGCGACGCTTCGGCTGGTCCGTCGGCGGTGGCGACGGCGGGCACGACGACCACGTCAGGGCGAGGCGCGCGGCCTGACGTGGTGTCGGCGAACGTGGAGGTGGGCAGGATGGCCGGGCCCCCCTGGGTCGGTTGCGGGGTGGGGGTGGCCGCGACCGTGGAGACGGCGAACTTCGGTGAGCTCGCGAAGACCTCGAAGGGGGCGAGGGCGTCGCTGCCGACGGTGCCGGACGCACCGAGGACGACGGCGACCTTGATGGGGCCGTTCGACGAGGGCCGGAGGGTCGGTGTGGGGCGGCTCGTGTGGGTGGGCGCCGGGGTGGTGGCCTGGGCCATGGTGAGCCAGGCTCCGGAGGCGGCGAGCGCGCCCAGCGTCAGCAGCGCGAGCGCGCTGGAGGCGGCGACGCGTATGGCGCAGTGGGTGCGAGTGCGCATGGGAGTCGTTCCGTTCGGGTCGGGTGGTGCTGTCGCCGGGGACGGCGTGAGGCTGGGTGGGTCCGGAGCGGCCCGCCGCTTGATGGCGGGCCGCTCCCCGGGCCGGCGTCACCGTGCAGGGTGTGGCGGCGGGCCTCGGCGGTCACCCGGGAAGGGGGTTGGGGTGACCGGGAGCTTCGGTGCTGCGTGGACGCTGAGGGGTGTGTCAGCGGGTGGGCAGCGGGCCGTGGGTACGGGCGGCGGTGACGACGTCGGTGATGGCGGTGACTGTCTGGGCTGCACCGGTCGGGTCGGTCAGGAGCCCGACGTGTGACTGGTTCTCGACGGTGTGCCGGGAATTGGTCGACAGAGCGGCCATCTGGTCCTGGGCCGTGCCCCAGCCGGGCTTGGCATCGACGTTGTCCTTCGCGGTCAGCACGACCAGCGGGGTGTCCCCGAGGGTGGTCAGTGCCTGTGCCTGACGGAACGCGACGGGGAGCGCGGCCTGGTCGGCGCGCGTGTTCGCCCACCCTCGCGGGCTGTTCGAGAACGCGGCCACCTGCGCGCCGGCGTTCCCGGGCAGCGACGGCGTGCTCAGGGCACTGAGGGCGTGGCCGACCCCGAACCGGAACAGGGTCGGCGCGACCGCGAGGGCGCGTCGCATGACCTGGTACTCACCGTTGAACGTCTTCACGAGCTCGACCTGGCGCGGGCTTGCACTGTCGAGCAGGACCACACCAGCGACGTCGTTCGGGTACAGGTGGGTGTAGGTGAGGGCGTGGACGCCGCCGCTGGAGTGCCCGGCCAGGACGAACGGGCCGGTCTCACCAGCCGCGGTCAGCAGCTTGTGCAGGTCGGTCGCCGCGGTGGTGGCGTCAGCCGGGTTCGAGGAGTCGTCACTCCAGCCCTGACCGGCGCGGTCGTAGGCACAGACACGGCTGGTGGCCGCGACGGCCGGCTGGACCCGCGCCCACAAGGGGGACGTCTCGCCCAGGCCGTTGAGCAGGACGACGGTCGGGGAGCCGGTGCCGGTGCAGCTCAGGTGGAGGCGGTAGCCGCCGACGTCGACGAGCTTGCCCGGCATCGGGCCGGCCGCGGTGGTCGGGTCCTTGGTCGTGGCCTGGTACAGGCCGCCGACCCCGGCCAAGAGCATGGCGAGGGTGACCGGGTACACCCAGAGCCGGGCGCGGCCGGGGATGTCACGGCGGGTGCGGCGCTCGACCCACACAGCCAACACCACGAGGGCGGGCGCCCACACCCATGCGAGGCGGGACATGGCCGGTTCGCCCGGGTTGACGGCTGCCACGACGACGCCGGCCGTAGCCATCACGGTGGCGGGCACGGACGCCCACCTCTGCGGGCGGGTCGTCCGGCGGGTGGTGAGGAACGCGAGCATGGCCCACCCGGCCGCGAACGCGACCAGTACAGCGCCGACGACTCGAGCCTCGGACGCGTCTGGCACGACACCTCCGACGACAGCCACTGCGCCCACCAGGCCGGTGGCCATGGACGCGAACGTGATGCGAGCCATCGGGCCGACCCGGGTGGCCGGCGAGCTGTTCGCGACCTCGGTCGGGGTGGTGCGGGCGGTGGTGGTCATGACGGTTCCCCTTTCCTGGCCGTCCGGAGGTGGTCGGCCACAGGCACCACGGTCGCGGTGAACGGATCTGCTCGCCCCGGTCACATGGCCGGGATCGCGACTCGGCTGGGGCGGTGGCGGTCGCTGCTGGCGGCGGCCGCGGGCAGAACCCGGTCACTTGACCGGGGCGAACCCCCGCCCCTTGGGTCACCCTCGAAGCAGACCAACGCCGTGAAGGAGGAGGGCCACATGAACGCAGACACCCGGGTGGGAACGCACGCCTGGACGATGCGCACCGGCGGCCACCTGCAACCCGCAGACACGCGCCGACTCCTCGTCGACCTCGCCCGCGCCCACGCCACCAACGCCGTCGGCCGCCTCACCCTGTTGGCACACCTGCACCCTGGCAGGAACGCGTACGTGCCAGCCGGCCGGCTCGTCCCCCCGAATTCAGCCCTGACTCGCGCAGCCACCGACGCCGCCACCAAGGTCCTGCCAACAGCGCTGCTCAACCACAGCTACCGCACCTACCAGTTCGGCCGCGCCATCGGCGAGCTCGAGCGCCTCGACGTCGACGCCGAGCTCCTGTACGCCGCCGCGCTCCTCCACGACACCGGCCTCGGGACGGCCACCGGACGTAACGACTTCACCCTCACCTCAGCCCGCATCGCCCGCGACGTCGCCGAACACGTCGGCCTGTCCACCGCCGCCACCGACACCCTGCAGACCGCCATCACCATGCACCACAACCCTCGCGTCACCCTCGACGCCGGACCCGTCGCCTACCTGCTCTCCGCCGGCGCGGCTGTCGACGTTTTCGGCGTCCGCAGCTGGCAGCTGCCCGCCGCCACCCTCACCACGGCCGTCAGCGACCACCCCCGCGACGGGTTCAAGAAGTACTTCACCCAAGCCTGGGCCGACGAAGCAGCGCGCGTCCCACAAGGCCGCGCCCGCCTCCTACGCCGGTACGGCGCGTTCACCCTCGCCATCGCACTCGCCCCGTTTGACGAATGAATCGCCTGACCCGGCCACTCACCCGACTCGCAAAGGACCCGTCATGAAAGCCATCGTGCAAGACCACTACGGAAACGCCACCTCGCTCCGGTTCGACGACATCGACCGCGCCGAAGTTGGCGACGACACAGTGCTCGTCCAGGTCGTCGCCGCCGGCGTCGACCGCGGCGCACTGCACTTCATGACCGGGCAGCCGTACCTCATGCGGCTCCGCACCGGGCTTCGAACGCCCAAGGTGCGCGTCCCCGGCGTCAGCTACGCCGGACGCGTCGAAGCCATCGGGTCGAACGTCATCGGCTTCGCGGTCGGCGACGAGGTCTACGGGGCGGCCCGCGGCACCTATGCCGAGTACGTCGCTGCCTCACCCACCAAGATGGCCCACAAGCCCGCCGAGCTCACCTTCGAACAAGCCGCCGTCCTGCCGTATGCGACGTTCGCTGCCCTGCAGGCAGTCCAAGACCACGCCAAGGTGCAACCTGGCGAACGCGTCCTGGTCGTGGGCGGCACCGGAGCCGTCGGCAGCATCGTCGTCCAAGCAGCCAAGGCGGCCGGCGCCGAAGTCACCGCAGTCACCGGACCCCGCAACCAGCAGACTGCCACCACTCTCGGCGCCGACCACGCCATCGACTACACCCAGGGCGACTTCACCGACGGCCCCTGCACCTACGACGTCATCATCGACGTGTTCGGCCGCACCGCCACCCGGCGGCTCCGCCGCGCGCTCACGCCCCGTGGCCGGCTCGTCATCGTCTGCGGTGAAGGCGACCGGTGGGTCGGCGGCATCCAGCGCCAGCTCGGCTCCATGCTCCTCACCCCGTTCATCAGCCAGACGCTGCGAATGTTCGTCGCCAAGGAGAACACCGACACCCTCGAGCGGATGAACGACCTCATCGCTGCGGGCAAAGTCCAGCCCCCGCAGATCCAGACCCACCCGCTCGTCGACGCACCAAACGCAGTTGCCGCCCTGGAGGAGTCAGGAACGCCGGGACGGCTCGTGCTCACCATCTGACCGAGCGCGGCGCGCACTCCTCACCAACCAGGCGGACGTACCAACAGGTCACGGTTGCGCCGATACGTCTCCTCGTCCACCTCGCCGCGCGCGAACCGCACGTCTAGCGCCTCCAACGCCGCAGGGGAAGCCTGCGACGCCCGTTCTGTCGTCGTGCCCGCTGGCCCAGGCCGGGGACGCGCCGCGAGCACCAACGCCACACTCCCCGCCACGAGGATCAGCAGCAAGACCAAGGCGCCCGCACCCATCAGCCACCAGGTCCAGCCGGCGTCGTCAAACATCATCGCGAGCCTCCTTCCGCTCAACCCTGTTCAAGGGACTAGCGCCATCGTTGCGCTGACGCGGATCGGAGGGCAGGGACGAAGGACCCGCTGCAGCGTGCTCCGGCGGCGGGCAACGATCCCGGCTGTTGTGCCGGGGCGAGCGGTTCCCCTCGGGAGCACAGTCGAGAACGCCAACGATCGCGACACTCGAACCCTTCGGACGGAGATGACGGCCATGGCCCTCCACACCAACCCCCGCACCACGGCGCACGCCAACAGCGGGCAGCGCCCGGACACCTCCCAGCAGCGTCGAGCCATCGAGGCGGTCGCGTTCGTGGCCACCTGGGTAACCGCCGGATACCTGCTCGGGCTCAGCTCCAACGGGTACCTGCTACTCGGCATCCCGCTGACCGCCGCGTTCCAGCTGAGTGTGCGCCGCCGCCCGCTGCGTGAGCTGTTCGCCGGCGGCACGACCCGGTTCGCTCTGGACCGCACGGGGGCCGCCATGGCAACCGTCCTGGCCATCACCCCCGGGTGCTACGCAGCACAGGCTTTCACCGCCGGCGACTGGACCACATTCGGCTGGTACCTGGCCGCCATGGCCGGCGCCGTCGCCGCCGCGTTCTCCCTGCGCGCCAGCTCCATCCTTGCCACCCTCCGCTCAGCGGCCCTGCCCGTTGCCATCGGGGCCACGGGAATGGCAACCGTCTACGGGGTGGTGCACATCGCGACCGGGACGCCGCTACCCGCCATGGCTGCCCTCGCAGCCCTGGCCAAGTACACCGCCCTGTACTACCCGGCCACGTTCCTGCTCGAGGAAGTCGCGTTCCGCGGAGCCATCGACGCCCACGTGCACCACGACGGGGACACACGCCGCTGGCAGTCCGCCGCGTTCGTGTCCGCCCTCTGGGGGCTGTGGCACCTTCCGGTCTCCTCGGGCTTCCCGCTGCCATTGATGGTCGTGGAGCTCGTCGTCGTCCACGTCGCCCTGGGGGTGGGCCTGTCGCTGGCATGGCGCCGCACCCGGAACCTCGGCGGGCCGGCGTTGGCGCACGCCGTCATCGACGCCGTCCGCAACGCCACCATGCTCGGACTCTGACTCGCACCAGGTCATGCGGGATCCTTCGGTCTGCGCACGGGCTTCTTCGGTAGGTCCACGAGGCGCTCCGTGTGGCAGGGCTGGCCACGGGCAATGTGCCGGGATGCCGGGTGGAGCGCCGCGGGCCAGCGGTACGGTCGGCTGGTGCTACACGGCCGTGAGCCCGAACGCGCGCAGCTTGCCGCCCTGGTGGCACAGGCTCGCGCCGGAACCGGCGCCGTCCTGGTCGTGGTCGGAGAGCCCGGCGTGGGGAAGACCGCGCTGCTGGCCGACCTGTCCACGCTCCAGCAGCCCGGTCAGGATGGGAACGTCCGGGTGCTGCGCACCGCGGGGGTGGAGTCCGAGTCGCCCTTGCCGTATGCCGCGCTGCACCGCCTGCTGCGCCCCGTCGCGGACTTCGGCCGTCTTCCGCCCCCGCAGGCGCGGGCGCTGCGGGTCGCGTTCGGCCTCGAAGACGGCCTCACCGTCGAGCCGTTCCTGGTGGGCGTCGCCACCCTGTCCGTGCTGACCGACGCAGCCGAACCGGACGAGCCCCTCCTGTGCGTGGTCGACGACGCGCACTGGCTCGACTCGGCATCTGCGGACGCCTTGCTCTTCGCAGCCCGTCAGCTGGCCGCGGACCCGGTTGCCATGGTCTTCGCCGCCCGCACCGGTGACACCGCCGGGCGGGCGTTCGCGCCGCCAGGGTTGCCCACCCTCGAGATCGGGGGCCTCGACGAGGACGCCGCCCGCCAGCTGCTCGACGAACGCGGCGGTGACCCACTGCCGGGTGAGGTCGCCGAACGCCTCGTTCGCGACACCGGAGGAAACCCACTCGCCCTGCTGGAGCTGCCCACCGGGCTCAGTCCCGAGCAGCTCCACGGGAAAGCGCCGCTGCCGCAACAGCTCACGTTGACCGCCGGAGTGGAACGCGCGTTCCTGGACAGGTGCCGTCGCCTGCCCGAACAGGTGCAGACGCTGCTCCTGGTTGCCGCAGCCGACGCCACCGGCCGAGGCGCCACCGTCCGGCAAGCAGCCGCGTCACTCGGCGTCAACGCGGCTGCGTGGGCGGACGCCGAGAGGTCGAACCTGCTGACCATCAACGGCGACTCGGTGGCGGTGCGGCACCCGTTGGTCCGCTCGGCGGTGTACCAGGCGGCCACCAGCTACGAGCAGCGCCAGGTGCACAGCGCCTTGGCGGATGCTGTCGCCTCACACGACCCGGAGCGGTCAACGTGGCACCGGGCCGCCGCGGCAGACGGACCGGACGCCGATGTCGCTCATGCCCTGCACGATGTCGCAGTTCGCGCCGAGCAGCGCGGCGGCCACCTCGCCGCTGCCGACGCCTTCGAACGCTCAGCCGAACTCACCGTGAGCGAACCGGACCGCGCCACCCGTCTGTTCGGAGCCGCGCGCACTGCGTGGGCGGCCGGGCAAGCGGTCCGTGCGCGCACCCTCGCCGCCTCAGCTCGTGACCTCGCCGCTGACCCGCCACAGCGCGCCGACATCGACCGGCTCCGGGCCCGCATCGAGGTCAACGTCGGCTCGGCCGTCGACGCGCACCGCATCTTCACCGTCGCGGCCCGCACCGTCGCCGACCACGACACCGGCCGGGCACTGGAGATGGCGTGCGCTGCCGCGCTCAACCGCACCTACGGTGCCGACAGCGGAGCCACCCTGGGCACGGACATCCTGACCCGACTGCTGACCCCGACCGAGCAGGACACCGCGCGCACGGCGTGCCTGCGACTGCTGTTGGGCACCCTGACTGCGTCCGGGGACCAGGACTGGGCTCGCGCCGCTCCCGCCCTCGAGCGGGCCCTCGATGCCGGCCGCTTCGTTGAGGACCTGGACGTGATGGGCAACCTCGGCAACACCGCACTGCACCTCGGCCACGACGAAGGAGCGAGCTTCTACTACGCGGCCATGGTGTCCACCGCCCGGGAGGCGGGTGCCGGCATGGTCGTCCTCTATGCGCTGGAACGCCTCATGTTCGCCCAGCTCCCCACCGGCCCCTGGACCCTCATGCGCAGCTCCGCTGACGAAGCCCTGACCTTGGCTCGCAGCGTCGGCCAGCCCACCCTGACCGCCGCCCCCTTGGCTTCGCTGACCCTCCTGGCTGCACTGACCGGAAGCGACGACTTCGACCGTCACCTCGCAGCGCTCGAGGGCGTCACGGCCAGACACCCCTTGGGCATCATGACGGGCCCGACGCACGACGTCATGTGCTGGGCCAGGGGCAGCCGCGCCGCCGTACAGGGTGATGCGCCAGGAGCCCTGCACCAGCTGTCGGGGATGTGGGTGCCGGCCCTGCATCGGCTGGCCGCCGTCGACCGGCTCGAAGCCGCCGTTCGTGCCGGCGACGCCGACCAGGCACGGGCCTGGGTCGACGAGCTCGTCCCGTTCGCCACCGGAACCGGCCATCCATGGGCCCTCGGCGCAGTCGACCTGGGCCGCGCACTGACCACGCAAGACCCGGCTGACGCGACCGCGGCGTTCGAGCGCGCGGTCGGCCACTACCGCAACGCGTCACGCCCTTACGACCTGGCGCGCACCCAGCTTGCCTACGGGGAGTTCCTGCGCCGCACCAACCGGCGCGTTGACGCCCGCACGCACCTGCGGGCTGCGTTGGAGACGTTCACCGACCTGGGTGCAACCCCGATGGTCGAGCGCGCCACCCAGGAGCTGCGGGCGTCTGGCGAGACCGCCCGCAAGCGCGACCCGTCCACCCTGCTGGACCTGACGCCGATGGAGCTCAAGGTCGCCCAACTGGTCAGCACCGGCCTGTCGAACAAGGACGTCGCCGCCCAGTGCTGGGTGTCACCGCGCACGGTGGCGTTCCACCTGCGCAACGTGTTCACCAAGGTCGGCGTGAGCTCCCGGACCGAGCTCGCCCAGCTCGACTTCAGCTGACCTCAGCACCTCACCGGATGCCATCCGCTAGCCGTCTGAGAAATTCGGGACACGTCATAGAGACTTTGACCCCAACCCGGCCGACGCTCAGGTCTGGGTGCTCGCCTTCGCGTGGACGCGTTCGCCCTGCGGGCCGAACAGGCTCAACACCTCTGCCGCCGTGGTGCCGTCGCTGCCGAACCAGTGCGGCACCCGTGTGTCGAACTCGGCCACCTCCCCAGGGCCCAGGACGATGTCGTGGTCACCGAGTACCAGACGCATCCGCCCGGACAGGACGAACAGCCACTCGTACCCCTCATGCGCACGCGGCCGAGGTGCGCTGTTGCTGGCCGGGACGATGATCTTCCATGCCTGCACCCCACCGGGCTGTCGGGTCAGTGGCATGACGGTGCGCCCGTTGCGCTTGCTTGCCTTCAGCCGGACGCGAGGGTCACCTACCTCCGGCGCGCCGACCAGGTCGTCCAGCGGGACCCGGTACGCCGCAGCCAACGGCAGCAACAGCTCCAGGCTGGCGCGACGCTGACCGGTCTCCAACCGGGACAGGGTGCTCTTGGAGATGCCGGTCGTCTCGGCCAGCGCAGTGAGCGTTATCCCACGCTGCGCCCGAAGCTGCTTCAGCCGGGGCCCGACTTGGTCGAGGGCCCTCGCAATCGTGGTTGAAGTGTCATCCATCCTGACATTCTGACCCCTCCCTTCCCGGAAACGGCAACGGATGTTGCCGATGTCAAGAACCCGGGAGCATTCTCGGGTACATGAACAGCTACGACGTCCTCATCGTCGGCGGCGGAGCCGCCGGCCTCTCGGCAGCCCTCGTCCTCGGCCGAGCCCGACGAGACGTCCTCGTCGTCGACTCCGGGGCACCACGCAACGCGCCCGCCGCGCACATGCAAGGATTCCTCTCTCGCGACGGCATGACCCCGACCGACCTCCTCGAGGCGGGCCGCGCCGAAGTGACCGGCTACGGCGCCACCACCGCTTCCGGCACCGTCACAGAGCTCGTCAGGTGCGGGTCCACCGGCTTCCAGGCGCTCCTCGCCGACGGCCAGCGCGTGCAGGCCCGCCGCGTCCTGGTCACCACCGGGCTGCGCGACGAGCTGCCGGACGTTCCCGGGCTGCGTGACAGGTGGGCCAAAGACGTGCTGCACTGCCCGTACTGTCACGGCTGGGAGGTGCGCGACCGCCCCGCTGGTGTCCTGTGGCACGGACCGGAGACCGTCAGGTACGCCCAGATCGTTCGCCAGTGGACGCACGACCTCCTTCTCTTCGCCCCGCAGGGCGAACTCACCTCACGCGACCGGACACAGCTGGTCGCCCGCGCCATAGGCATCGTCGAAGGGCCAGTCGACCAACTCGTCATCGAAGACGACACCCTGACCGGAGTCGCCATGACCGACGGGCGGGTCATCCCCAGACACGTTCTGTTCGTCCCACCCCGCTTCGTTCCGCACTCCGAACTGCTCGTCGGCGTCGGCGCCGATGTCGACGAGAACGGCTGGGTCGCCGCCGGCGTGAACGGCGCCACCAGCGTCCCCGGCCTCTGGGTCGCAGGAAACGTCACAAACCCGCGGGCACAGGTCATCACCGCCGCCGGCGAAGGCTCCGCTGCAGCCATCGCCATCAACGCCGACCTGGTCGACGACGACATCCAGGCCGCGGTCGACCTCTTCAGCCAGGGATTCGTCGCCGACTCGCAGTAGCCAGCACCGCGTCACTCCGCTGGCCGCACTGGCCAGCCGACTCCACCACCACGACACCCACTTCAGGAGTAGACCCATGTCTCATCCCGCCACGCCCACCACAACCACGCCGGCCGCCCCGCCCCGAGTGGGCCCGCCCACCAAGCACCAGCTGGCACTCATGATCTGGCTGTGCGTGTTCCCGACGCTGACCATCATCAACCTCACCCTCGGTGACTGGCTGCGGCCCATGAACCCCGTGCTGCGCACGTTCGTCCTGGCGACCATCGCCGTCCCCGTCGTCATCTACGGCCTCATGCCCCAGCTCCACGAGGCACGGGCCCGGATGCTGACGAGCAAGACCGGACGCTAACCCTGCAGGGACCCAGTCGGCCGACCCCAAGACAGCCCAGACCCTCCAGCCCCCGACGAGGGCCTGGGCCCCCGCCACACCGCGCTGAATGGCGCGCACGCTCGACGTGAAGTCTGCGGCACCGCCCGCCAACACTGCCCTACGCTGCAAGCACCGAGCCGAAGGACAGGATGGAGCAGGCATGCCGGGCCCCCTGCTCAGCACCAAGTTATTCATCCCGCACGCCCGAACCGGCACCGTTGCCCGACCCAGGGTCACCGCGCTCCTCGACGCAGGCGCCCAAACCAGGCTGACCCTGGTGTCAGCCCAAGCGGGCTTCGGCAAGACCACAGCCATCGCCACCTGGGTCCACCAGGGTCCCGGAACCGACCACGTCGCATGGGTGTCCCTGGAACCCAGCGACGCCCAACCCGACGTGTTCTGGACCTACGTCGTCACCGCGCTGGCCCCGCTGGTGCCAGACCTGGCAGACGGTGTCCTGCCCCTGCTGAATGGGTCCGGGCCGCCAATGTCGGCTGTGCTGACCGAGGTCGTCAACAGGCTGGCCGACAGCACCGAACCAGTCGTTCTCATCCTCGACGACTACCACCTGGTCGACAGCGCCCCCATCGCCCAAGGCATGACGTTTCTGCTCACCAATTTGCCCCCCCACGTCCACCTCATTCTCAGCACGCGGGCCGACCCGGACCTACCGCTGAGCCGGCTCCGTGCCCGCGGGGACGTCATCGAAGTACGCGCCGCCGACCTGCGGTTCACCGCACCCGAGACCGCCACGTACCTCCACCAGGCCGGTCTGAACCTCGACACGGCGGACCTGCAGGTCCTGGAGGACCGGACCGAAGGATGGGCCGCCGCGCTCCAGCTGGCTGCTCTGTCGATGCGTGGCCTGGACGACGTGAGCCAGTTCGTCGCGGACTTCGCCGGCGACGACCGGTTCATCGTCGACTACCTCGTCGACGAAGTCCTCAGTCGCCAACCACCCAGCATCCGCGACTTCCTGCTCCGCACGTCCATCCTCAACCAGCTCACCGGACCACTGTGCGACGCCGTCACCGGACAGACCGCTGGCACCAACACGCTGCTGGACCTGGAACGGCAGAACCTGTTCGTCATACCGCTCGACGGCCGACGACGCTGGTACCGCTACCACCACCTGTTCGCGGACGTGCTGCGCGCCCACCTGACCGCAGACACCGCAGGCCCGACGGCGGCCGAGCTACATAGCCGCGCCAGCACCTGGTTGGAGAACGACGGTCAGCTCCTCCCCGCCGTACGCCACGCCGTCGCGGCCGAAGACCACGTCAGGGCGGCAGCACTCATGGAGCAGGCCGTCCCCGACCTCCTGCGCCAGCGCCAAGAAGCGACCGTGGTCGGCTGGGTCGACGTCCTGCCCGACGACGTCGTCCGGGCCCGCCCAGTACTGGCGATGGGGTTCATCTCAGCGCTGATGTCACGAAACGAGTTCACCAGCATCCCCGCACGCCTGGACGCCCTAGAACCCCTCCGGCCTTCCCCAGCCGAGGTTGAGGGCGGCTCGTGGCCTCAAGCCGAGGTGGTGGCGCAGGACCCGGCGGAGCTGCCGCAGCTGGCTGGCAAGGCAGAGCTCTACCGGGCCGGGCTGGCACTGCTCGCCGGTGACCTGCCGGCAGCCCACCGGCACGTCGAACAAGCGAGAGCCCTCGCACCCGCCGACGACCACCCGACCCGCGCGGGCACCTGGGGCGTGGCCGGTCTGGCGCACTGGACGGTGGGCGACCTCGACGCGGCACACGCGTGCTACACCCGCTGCGTCCAAGAACTGAGGCTGGTCGGTTACATCCCCGACGTCCTGGGCTGTTCAACCACGCTGGCGGACCTGAGGGTCACGCAAGGTCGCCTGCGTGAGGCCCAGGCAACGCTGGAACGAGCCTTGGACCTGACGCTCGGCCAGACTGAAGTGCAACGCGGCACGGCCGACATGCACACGGGACTGGCGGACGTCCTGCTGGAGCGCGGCGACCTTGCCGGAGCAGAGAGTCAGCTGCGCGCCGCCCAGGACGTCGGCGAACGGGCCGGGCTGCCCCGGCACCCGTACCGGCTGCGCGTGGCCATGGCCCTGCTGCGGCAGGCACGCGGCGACCTTGACGAGGCGGCAGCGCTGCTCGAGGAGGCCGAACGGGTGTACGTCGCTGACTTTGCTCCCGACGTGCGGCCGGTGCACGCCACCGCTGCGCGCGTCCTGCTGGCCGGCGGCGACCTCGAGGCAGCCCGTAGCTGGGCCGGCGAGCATCGCCTCTCGCCCACGGACGACCTGAGCTATGTGCGTGAGTACGAACACGTCACGCTGGCCATGCTCCTGGTAGCACAGTCACGCACCGACCATGGCCGTGACGGCATAACGGACGCCTCCGAACTGCTGAGCCGTCTCCATGACTCGGCGCACGGCGGCGGTCGCCTGGGCACGCTCATCGAGATCAAGGTCCTGCAAGCTCTCATGGCGGACGCTGCCGGCCGTGACGAGGCCGCCGCGGCCGCACACCTCGAGCAAGCGGTTACGCTCGCCGCACCCGAAGGCTATGTCCGACCCTTCGCCCAGCACGGCGCGGCGCTTCTCCCAGTCTTGGCCGTGCTGCGCGCCGAGCAACGGAACACCGCCTACGTGCTCGCCCTGCGAGCAGCGTGCTCGGGCGAAATGCCGGTCAGCGCTCACGAGTCGCTGCCCGGGCCGCGTCAGGGCCTGGTCGACCCGCTCAGTCCACGCGAGCTTGACGTGCTTCGCCTGCTGGCCACGGACCTCACCGGCCCCGAGCTTGCGCGGCACCTCGTCGTGTCCCTGAACACGCTGCGGACGCACACGCGGAACGTGTACACCAAGCTCGGCGTGAGTGGACGACGAGCTGCGGTCAGCCGAGCCCGCGAGCTCGGACTCCTTGCTGGCAACACGCGGTAGCACTGCAACTGGTTCTCTCTGACTTGAGCTCGCCCGGTGTGATGCGGCAGCTTCCTACCGCACGGCCCTGACCGGGAGCACAGCGAACGCCCCGGCTGCCGCGCAGGCCGCCGCCACGCCGTACAGAAACCCGTAGCTGCCACCCCCAAGGCTCAGAATGCTGGGCGCCACCGCCGGCGCCAACGCGAACGGCAGCGCGCCCGCGTAGTTGAACACACCCAGGTCTTTCGCGGAGTCGTCCGGGTTCGGGAGCACGTCGGCCACCAAGGCGAGGTCGACTGCGAAGTACAGCCCGAACCCCAACCCGCTCAGCGCCACCGCAACCAAGAACGCCGGGAACGTTGTTGCGACACTCAGCAGCACCATCGCCAATGCGTACACAAGCGCGGCAGCCAGCACGAACACCTTGCGCCTGCCGGCCCGGTCCGAGAGCCGGCCTCCCACCAAGGAAGCGACCACGACCGCAGATGACTGGGCAAGCGTCCCCAGGAACACCAGGTCAGGGATGTCGGCCTCGTCCCGGTGCAGCCGTTGGAGGAGGAAGTACACCTGGTAGGTGGTAAGGAACGCGTATGCCATCACCAGCAGGAAGCGACTCAGGAACGCCCACGCGAAATCCGGGTGCCGGCGCGGGCTGACGACGAACGTGCTGATGACCTCGCGCAGCGTCCACCGAGGCGTGACGTCGGTAGGCAGACGCCGGTCCTTCAACGTCGCAGCAAAGACCACGATGAGGACCCCACCGATAGCGCAGGGCAGCATGAACATGGCGAGCTGGTGCCCGCTGAACACCTTGACGACGAACGTCGCACCCACTGACGCGACAGGTAGGCACACCCCCAGCGCACCGAAGACCCGGCCGCGCTGCGCGGACGGAACCTGGTCAGGCAACACCGCGACATGCACGGCGAGCACGGCGTTGAAGAACAGCTGCGCAATGCACCAACCCAGGACCACCATTGCCACGTTCGTCGCCGTCGCCACCATGAGGATTCCAACGGTCCCGCCAAGCAGACCCCCGATCATCCACGGGCGGCGCATCCCCCAGCGGGAGGACGTGCGGTCGCTCAGCCGACCGAACAACGGATTGGCGAACAGGGACGCGACCGACCCCGTCCCGACCACCACCGCAAGACGCCCCGGTGCCGCGTTCTGCCCGACCAGGTCGTTCACCTTCAACGCCAACGTGACCGCCAAGGGTGCAATGAACAGCAGGCACGTACCCAGGTAGGACAGCGTGTACAGGGCGACGAACACCCACCCAACCTCACGCGGGATTGGCTCTGTCGCCGCAGCGACAGTTGCGGGTTCATTGTCGGGCATGTGCGGCCTTCCCGCGCGAACGCGAATGGTTGCGGCCCAAGTCCGCCCACCCCCCACACGGTAGGCAGTCGGCGCACTGGGGGCTAGAGGTCGGCCGGTGCGAGGACCGAGAGCCAGGTCCCGGCCCGCCAAGGCGGAGCACGAAGTTCACCCCATCCCTCACCAGATCTGGTGATGGCTGCTCACCACATCGGCTCCTACGTTGCGGCGTACCGCATCAAGACCCCCGGCCCGCCAAAGCCAACCTCGGGCCACCTTCGAGGAGAGCCATGAACGACCAGCCGCCCGAGCCAGCCACCCCTTGGTACGAGATCCGTCTCCAAGGGCGGCTCGGACCCCGGTGGGCAGCTCGGTTCGAGGGCATGACCCTTCACGCCCTCGACGACGGCACCACCGTCCTGGTTGGGCCCGTCACCGACCAGGCGGCGCTCCACGGGCTCCTTCGACGCCTCTCCGACGTCGGCATCCCGCTGCTGTCCGTCACCCAGACCGACCCTGACACACCCAGCCCATCGACCTGAACCAACCCTCATCCAATCCAGCCCACCCGAGCGCACCCACCAGGAGACACCCATGACCACCACCCAGCACACCCGCACCGTCGACCGTCAGCCAGCCGCGGACCCGACACGTCGCGCCGCCACCATCGTCGGCTGGATGTTCGTTGTCACCTACGTCACTTCCATCTCGGCCAAGGTCTGGTTCTACCCGCCGTTGTTCGACGGGAACTACGTCACCGGCCCCGGACATGACTCCCGCGTCCTATGGGGCRCATTCGCCGAGGCCATCCTCATCATCGCCAACATCGGCAGCGCCACCGCCCTGTACACGGTCGTCAAGAACCGGTACCCCAACCTCGGCCTCAGCTTCATCGCCGCCCGCATCATGGAGAGCGTCTTCATCGGTGCCGGAATCCTTGCCGTCCTCACGGTCGTCACCCTGCGTCAGGACTACGCGGCCGCCGGCGACCAGTCCGCCGCTGGCCTGGCCACCGTCGGGGACGCGTTCCTCGCCATGCAGCACTGGACCTTCAACCTCGGCCCGCAGTTCGTCGTCGGTGTCGGCAACGGCTGCATCCTCGGCTGGATGATGTTCCGAACCGGTCTGGTGCCGCGCCGGCTCGCCGTCCTCGGCCTCATCGGCGGACCGCTCATCATCGCCTCTGGCTCCGCGGCCGTCCTGCACCTCATCGAGCCCGGTGGCGCGGTCCAGAGCCTCTCGGCTGCGCCGGAGTTCTTCTGGGAGCTCGGTTTCGGCATCTACCTCATCGTCAAGGGCTTCAAGCCCAACGCTTTGACCGCCACCCCGCCCCAGTCGTAACACCACTGGCCCAGGCTTCGAGAGGACACCGCTCATGCTCACCGTGGAACGACTCACCAAACGCTACGGACCCGCTGTCGCCGTCGACGACATCACCTTCACCGCCCACCCGGGACGCATCACCGGATTCCTCGGGCCCAACGGCGCAGGCAAGTCCACCACCATGCGGATGATGGTCGGCCTCACCAAACCGACCACCGGCACCGCCACCGTCCTTGGCCGCCGGTTCACCGACCTGCCCAACCCCGGACGGGAGGTGGGGGTACTCCTCGACGCCTCAGCACAGCACGCCGGACGAACCGGGCGCGAAATCCTCACCATCGCCCAGAAGACGATGGGCCTGCCCCAGTCGCGGGTCGAGGAACTGCTCGACATCGTCAGCCTCACCGAGACCGAAGCGAACCGGCGCGTGCGGGACTACTCCCTCGGTATGCGGCAACGGCTCGGCATCGCCACGGCCCTCATCGGCGACCCCCACATCCTCATCCTCGACGAACCAGCCAACGGGCTCGACCCCGCCGGCATCCGCTGGATGCGAGACCTGCTGCGCGGATACGCCGACCGCGGCGGCACGGTCCTGCTGTCCTCCCACCTTCTCCACGAGATCGAAGTCATCGCCGACGACCTCGTCGTCATCGGCCACGGCCGCATCGTCGCCCAAGGCACGAAAACGGACCTGCTCGCAGGGGCCGGAACCCTCGTCAAGACCCGCGACCGCGAGGGCTTGGTCGCCGCCCTGGCCAACACCGGCACCGCGTACAGCGAGCACGGCACGCCCACCAGAACCGCCGTCGTCACCCTGCGCGTCGACGCCGACACCGAACACGTCGGCGCCCACGCCGCCCGCGCGGGCATCGCCCTGCTCGAGCTTCGGCCGGCCGAAGGCGCCGGCCTGGAGGAAATGTTCCTCGAGCTCACCGCCACCACCCAACGAGAAGGAGCAGCGGCATGAGCACCGCAACCGCCCTCAGCGACACCCCCACCATGGCGCCGACCGAGGCACGCACCGCGGCCCCGGCCCGCATCCCCCTGCGACGCATCGTCGCCGTCGAGCTGCGCAAGTCGGTCGACACACGCTCCGGCTTCTGGCTCCTGGCCGGGACCGGCATCGCCGCAGTCCTCGCGACCTTCCTCGTCATCGCATTCGCCCCTGACGACCAGTTCACCTACAGCACGTTCACGCTGGCCATCGGCTATCCCATGAGCGTCCTGCTGCCGCTCATCGCGGTCCTGTCCGTGACCGCCGAATGGACCCAACGCAGCGGGCTGACCACGTTCACCCTCGTGCCACATCGCGGCCGCGTCATCCTCGCCAAGGGCATCGCCATGCTGCTGGTAGGCGTGGCCGCGATGCTGCTCGCGTTCCCCCTCGGAGCGCTCGGCAACCTCGCCGGCACCACCATCCACGACCTGCCCATCGTCTGGGACCAGAACCCCTCTGACCTGGCCTACTTCGCACTCGCTAACACGCTGCTCATGGCCGTCGGTTTCATGCTCGGCGTCCTCATCCGCGCCTCCGCCGGCGCCATCGTCGTCTACTTCATCTATGCCTTCGTCGCGCCCACCCTCCTGACGTTCCTGGCCATGAGCCAGGACTGGTTCCGCAAGGCCCAGCCCTGGGTCGACCCGAACTACAGCCAGGACGCCCTGTTCCAAGGCGGCTTCGACGCCCAGCAGTGGACCCAGCTAGCCGTCACCTCAGCCGTCTGGCTCGTGGCCCCACTCGCTCTCGGGGTGGCCAGCCTGCTCCGGTCCGAGGTGAAGTAAGAGACCCAACGCGCCGCGCCGCCCTCCACCAAGCCGCCAGGTAAGGGTGGCGCGCCGGTCGGCCACTGTCCGAGACATTGCAGGCTTCACGCCCACCCCGGCCATTTGACCGGCGCGAGCCCTTGGCACTCCGACGAAGGTAGGTCTCACCATCGCAACCTCAGCGGTGGGACCAGAAGCAGAGCTTCCCCGAGACCGCCCCAGGAGTCGTCATGCACGCCAAGCCCACCGCCGGACCGCCCGCGGTCGACACCCCCGCGCCCACGTCATACACCGCCCACGCCCCAGCCGGCACCGCGCACCACGCACCGACCCACGGCCACCACGGAGACACCGACGAYGGGCCCCGCAAGCCCTGGGTCGTCCTGGCCCTCGCCCTCGCCGCCCAGATCCTCGTGGTCCTCGACATCTCCGTGGTCAACACCGCCCTGCCCTCCATCGGACGCGACCTGCAGCTGGACGGGTCCGACCTGCAGTGGGTCGTCACGGCCTACCTGATGATGTCCGGCGGCGGGCTGCTGTTCGGAGGCCGCATCGCCGACCTGCTGTCCCGCAAGTGGGTGTTCCTGACCGGGCTGACCGTCTTCACCGCCGCGTCCATCGTCAGCGGATTCGCAGGCGGGGCAGGCGAGCTCATCACGGCCCGCGCGGGCCAGGGGCTGTCGGCCGCCCTCATGACCCCCGCCGCACTGTCCATCATCATGACCACGTACTCGGGCGCCCAGCGCCGCCTCGGGCTCACCCTGTGGGGTGCGGTCGGATCGCTCGGCGTCGCCGCCGGCGTCCTGCTGGGCGGAGCCCTCACCACCTGGGCCGGCTGGCAGACCATCTTCTTCATCAACGCCCCCATCGGCGCCACTGCGCTCCTGGTCGGCCTCAAGGTCATCCCCGCCGCCTCCACCGCGCGCACCACCCTCAAGCAGTTCGACGTCGCCGGTGCCGTGACCGTCATCGGCAGCCTTGCCGCCCTCCTCTACGGACTCGGCGCCAGCGAGCAGCACGGCTGGCTCTCCGCCCGCGTCGTCATCGCGTTCGCCACCTCGGCAGTCCTCGCGGTGGCGTTCAAGGTCCGGGAGGACAAGGCTGCGAGCCCGCTCATCCCGCCGCACACCTGGAAGGTCAAGTCCCTCGTGTCCGGCACCCCGGTCATGCTGGGTGTCACCGGTGTGCTGGTGGGCACGGTGTTCCTGACGTCCATCTTCGTCCAGACGGTCATGGAGTACTCCGCCATCCGCGCCGGTCTCGCGTTCGTGCCGTTCGCCCTCGCCATCACCGTCGGCACGGTCATCGCCCGGCACGCCCTGGCTCACGGAACCCCGCGGGCCGTCGCCGCCGTCGGCCTGGTCATCGTGGCCGGGGGAGCGGTCCTGCTCGCGCAGACCTCCGCCGGGTCCAGCTTCGTCACCGGAGTGCTGCCCGGCCTGGCCATCATCGGCCTCGGCGTCGGCATGGTGTTCGCTCCCGTGTCCATCACCGCCATGGCCGGCATCCCACCCCAGCACGCCGGCATGGCGTCCGGGTTCCTCATGACCGGACACGAGGTCGGCGCCGCCCTCGGCGTCGCCGTCCTGTCCGCCGTGGCGAGCAGTGCGGGAAACCTGGCCAGCGCGACCGGCGTCGTGAACGGCTTTCCCCGCGGGTTCCTCGCGGCTGCCGGCATCGCCGCCCTGCTCGCTGTCTTCGCCTACCTGCGGATGCCTGCCGCGCGCGTCGAAGGCGGCGCCGGTATGCACCTGCACCACTGACGCGACGACCACCTCACCCGGCGGTCGGCGACGTGATGGACCGCAGGAGACCGATGACCTGCCGCTCGAAGTCGGCCGGCGACTCGCCCGACTTCGTGACGAACCGCGTCTCGCCCAGCCGCAGCCGACGTCGGTCGGTCTCCTCGAGCTCGCGTCCCGTGTAGACGACCATGGGCAGCGTGCGCAGCCGTTCGTCGCGCCGCAACGCTTTGACGACCGCGTAGCCGTCGATGTCGGGCAGCCCGAGGTCCAGCACGAGCAGGTCGGGTGGGACCTCGTGGCTCATGGCCAGGGCCTGCATCCCGGTGTGGGCGACGCGGGCGTGGACCCCGTGCTCGGTGAAGAAGGTCTTGAGGACGTCGCCGAGGTCCTCGTCGTCCTCGATGACCAGCACGCTGGTGGTGGCTTCAGTGCCCAGGGCCTCCCGAAGCGAGCTCATCAGGGCTCCCTGGTCGACGGGCTTGGTCAGCCAGGAGGACGCCGCGGGGACGGACATGTCGTCGGGGGCCAGAGCGCTGAGGATGACGATGGGAATGTGCGCCGTCGCCGGGTTCGCGCCCAGGGCGGCGATGGTCTCCCACCCCGACATGCCCGGCATGCGCAGGTCCATCAGGATCAGGCTGGGCGCCTGGTCGGCCGCGAGCTCCAGTGCGCGCTGCCCGGTGTGCGCCTTCAGGGTGGAGTAGCCGTGCGCTCCGAGCATGGCGGCCAGGACCTCGACGATGTCCGGATCGTCGTCGCAGATCAGCACCGCGCCGACCGGACTGGGGCCGCCCTGCTGGTCGTCCGCCGGCGTGGTGGTGGCAGCCTGCAGGACGAAGGTGAAGGTGCTGCCTGACCCGGGGGTGCTGGTCGCCCAGATGCGGCCGCCGTGCTGCTCGACGATGCCGCGGCAGATGGGCAGTCCGAGGCCGGTGCCGGCCTTGGCGCGGCTGTCCGAGGCGTCTGCCTGGGCGAACCGGTCGAAGATGCTCTCGAGCTTGTCAGCCGGGATGCCGGGGCCCTGGTCGGTCACCGTGAACAGCACGACGCGGTCACCGCCTTCCCCGGCCGGTGCCGGCCCCGCCGACACGCTCACCACGCCTCCCTCCGGGGAGAACTTGACCGCGTTGCTGAGCAGGTTGGCGAGCGTCTGGGCTATGCGGTCCCGGTCGGCGAACACGACGGCGTCGCTGTGGGTCGCCGTGAGCGTCACACCCGCCTCGTGCGCCATCGCGCGCATCTCCTCGAGGGCCCCCTCGACCAGCACCTGCACGGGCAGCAGCTCCAGGTCGAGCTCCAGCTTCCCGGCACTCAGCTTCTCGACGTCGAGGATGTCGTTGACCAGTCGGACCAGGCGCTCACAGCTGTTCAGCGCCACGTCAGCCATCCGCTGTGCCTTGGGCGGCAGGGTCCCGACCGCACCACCTGACATCAGGCCCAGCGCGCCGCGGATCGACGTCAGCGGCGTGCGCAGCTCGTGGCTGATGACGCCGACGAACTCGTCCTTCATCCGCTGGACCACGCGCTGCTCGGTGATGTCCTGCACCGTCCCGACCAGGCGGACGACGGTGCCGGACTCGCCGCGCACTGCCCGGCCCATGGCGCGGACGTCGCGGACCGTGCCGTCGGGGCGCACGACGCGGTAATCGGAGTGGATGTCATCGTGCGCGGTGGCAGCCTCGTCCTGGGCTCGGACGACCTCGGCAGCATCGTCGGGGTGGACGCGTGCGAGGAACAGGTCCTGGTGGTCGCCCTGCGTGTCCGGGTCGAGGCCGAGGATGCGATAGAACTCGGTGCTCCACTGGGTCTGCCCGGTCGTGAGGTCCCACTGCCAGCTGCCGATGTGGGCGAGCTGTTGGGCATCCTCGAGCTCGTCGTTGCTGAAGGCCAGGTGGTCGGCCTTCTCCTGCACGCGGCGCACGAGGACCTCGTTGCCCGCGCCCAGGCGATAGAGCGCGAACGCGAGCAGCAGCATCGCGCCCAAGGTGCCAGCCGCCACGATGACGGTCCAGCGGATGGCCGACTCCTGCCGACGGTCGGCAGCCTGGTTGGCCAGCTGGGCCTCCCGTGCCAACGCGTCCGTCATTGCCGACTGCGACTCGGCGAGGTCGTCGAAGCCGCGGTCGAAGGCGATGTGCTGGTCGCGAGCCTGGCCGCGCGACGTCACCGCCGGCGCGGTCAGCCGCACTGCTTCGGCGCCATAGGCCTCGAGTGACGTGCGCAGGGCTCGGACGTCGGGGGCCAGCGAGGTCGCCGTCGTCGTCTCGCTCAGCCTGCCCAGGTCGCCCTGGAGCTGGGCGACGTGCAGGCGGGTGCGAGCCGCGAGCTCGTCGGGGCTCTCGTTGTTGCCCTCGAACGCCTCGAGGGACTCGAGCACGTCGCCGTGGATGGTGGCGTACATCAGGTTGGCGTCCTGCTGGTACTGCTGGGCGGTGAGCAGGCTGATGGCATTCGCGTGGGCGCGCTCCACCGCGGTGAAGCCGGTGAGAGCGGTGGTGACCACCAGCAGCGGGAGCAGGACAGCGACCACCGCCGCGACGAGCAGGGCCTGGCGCAACGGAAGGCCCCCGAGGGGGTCGGCCCTGCTGAACCTGCGCACCTCCGTCGGCGCACCGCGCCGGTCGGCGGCCGGAGCGGCCGTCACGGCCGGTCCGGCAGTGAGGGAGCCCGCTGAAGCAAGGAGCCAGCCCGCTCAAGCAATGAGGCAGCCCGCTCAAGCCCCTCGGCTGCGGTCCCCTTGGTGTCCCTCATCGCCTGCGCTGGTCGCTCGCGGGTGTTTTTGCCCTCATGCGCCCAGTGTGCCCCTTATCCGGCGCTGCGCCACCGCGGCAGGCGGGCATCGGGAGTGCGCGCGAGGTGCCGGTGATGCAGACTGGCGCAATGGCCGCAAACCCACCCCGACTGCACCATTCCTGCGGGTGAACGCGCCGGAGCGGACCGACTCCCTCGGCGGGGGTCCCCGCCGAGTCCTCGTGGTCGACGACGACGAGCTCATCCTCGAGGTGGCCCAGATGAGTCTCGAGGTGGTCGGCGGATGGACGGTGACGACCGCCAGCAACGGTCAGGAAGCACTGGATCGTGCGCGAGCCGAACAGCCTGACGCGATCGTCATGGACGTGATGATGCCTCGCATGGACGGACCCACCGCAGCACTGGCGCTTCGAGCGGATCCTGTGACGGCCGGCATACCCGTCGTGCTGCTGACGGCCAGTGTCCAGGCGTCCGAACGCGCCTCGCTGGCGGACCTGCCCGTGGCTGGCGTTCTGGGCAAGCCGTTCGACCCCATGCTGCTCCCGGCGGAGCTGTCCGCGATCCTCGGCTGGTCGTGATGCCGACCGTGCCGCCCGGCGACGGGGCAGGCGGCACATCGAGTGATCCGGACCGGGAGGGCGCGGAGCGCGACGCCGAGCGACATGCGGTGGATGCCATGGCCTCGTTCCGCGACCGCGCCAGGGCCACGAACCTCTCGCGCGTGGAGGTCCTCGAGGACGCCCTCGCCCTCCTGCGCGGCGGCGTCCTGACCGAGGACGCCCGGTTGACCGCGTGCCGCACCGCCCACACGGTGGTCGGCTCGGCCGGCACGTTCGGTTTCGGTGAGGCGAGCCGCCTCGCCCGCCGCCTGGAGTCCCTCCTGCACGAGGACGACGGCAGCGAGGCCGCGCACGTCAGGGCGGCTCGGGGTCTGGAGCTGGTCGCAGGGTTGCGCGCAGCGCTGGCTGAGACGACCGGTCCGCAGCCCACCTCCTGACCGTCCCGGCACGTCGGCTCAGGCGGCGGCGGACCATTCCTGCCGCGTGATCCGGTAGAGCCAGTGGTGACGGCCGGGGGAGCCCTCGGGGACCAGTGGGTGGTCGAAGTCGGCGCCCTCGTCGCGGACCATCCCGAGCCGGGTGGCCACGGCCTGGGAACGGAGGTTGCCAGGGACGATCATGGCCACCACCTCGTCGAGGTCCAGCACCGCGAAGGCGTGCTCCATCGACGCCCTGGCCGCCTCCGAGGCGATCCCACGGCCCCACGCACCGCGCGCGAGCCGCCACCCGATCTCGACGGCGGGCATGAACGGCGCCTCGAAGCGGGGGATCGACAGGCCGGTGAACCCGGCGAACTCCCCGGTCCCCGCCACCTCGACGGCCCACAGGCCCCACCCGCGGTCGTCGAGGAAGGTCGAGATCCGGTCGGCCATCGCGTCGCTGGCCTCCCGCGTCAGGTGCGACGGGAAGTGCGCCATGACGTCCGGGTCGTCGTTCAGCGCCGCGAACGGCTCGAGGTCCTCCTCGCGCCAGTGCCGCAGGATCAGTCGGTCGGTGCGCAGCTCGGTCATCCAGTGGTCCTTGCCGGGGGTGGGGCCGACGCCTAGGGTCGGTCGTGCGTCAACTCCCATTTCTTTCACCTCGCGAGGCGCCCCTGCAAGCACCGGACGTGAGGCGGTGCGGACGGTGGTCAACACGTGACAGCGCAGACGGCAGCGCGGCCGGCGAGCCTGCAGCTGGCCACCCCCTGGGGTGGCCAGGGCTGGGAGAGCGACCTCGGGGGTCCCGTGCACTGGGTGGACTTCGGGGGCCCGGACCGGGCCGACGACCCCTCCGCCGGGGTGCCGATCGTCATGGTGCACGGGCTCGGCGGCTCGCACCTCAACTGGGTGGGGACCGCGCCCGCGCTCACGAGCGCGCACCACGTGTATGCCGTGGACCAGGCCGGTTTCGGGTTCACCCCGGGGACGCACCGCTCGACCTCGGTGCACGCGAACGCCGACCTCCTGGCCCGCTTCGTCCGGGAGGTCGTCGGGCGACCCGTGGTGCTGGTCGGCAACTCGATGGGGGGCATGGTCTCGCTGCTGCTGGCCGCTGCTCACCCTGAGCTCGTCGAGGGGTTGGTCCTCGTCGACCCGTCGATCCCTGTGCCCCGGCAGGTCCCGGACGCGCAGGTGGCGGCGAGCTTCCTGCTGTACTCGACGCCCTACCTCGGCGAGAAGTACCTGCAGCTCCTGAACCGTCGACTCACGGACCGCCAGCGGGTGCAGAGTGTCGTCAACCTCTGCTTCGCCGACCCGGCCCGTGCCGACGCGCAGGTGGTCGACGCCGGCGTCCTGCTCGCAGAACGTCGCCGAGAGGTGCCCGGACAGGAGGTCGCGTTCCTTGCCGCTGCCCGGTCCCTGATGAAGGTCCTCGCCACCCCCAAGCGGTACCAGTCCCTCATGCAGGCGATCGACAAGCCCGTGCTGCTGGTCCACGGGGAACGCGACCGGCTGGTCCCGATCGCCGCCGCCCGTGCCGTCGCGGCCGCCAACCCGGCGTGGGAGACGACCTTCCTGCCCGGCGTCGGGCACACCCCTCAGCTGGAGGCGCCCGAACAGGTGGTCTCCCGCGTGGTGACGTGGCTGGGCGACCACGACTTCGCGCCGCGCCCATGAGCACGGCATACCTCACCTGTCCCTTGTGCGAGGCCACGTGTGGCCTCGAGGTGACCATCGACGGCGAGGAGGTCACGGCGGTCCGCGGTGACACCGAGGACGCGTTCTCACACGGGTTCATCTGCCCCAAGGGGGTGTCGATCAAGGCGCTCCACGAGGACCCCGACCGGCTGCGGACTCCGATGGTCAAGCGCGACGGGCGGTGGGCGCCTGCGACGTGGGACGAGGCGTTCGACGAGATCGACCGCCGCCTCACCCCGCTGCTCGCGGCCCACGGCCCGCAGTCGGTCGCCTTCTACCTGGGCAACCCGTCGTCGCACAACCTCGGGGTGACCCTCTACGGCAGGGCCCTCTACAAGGCAGTGGGCACTCGGAACATCTACACCGCGGGCAGCGTCGACCAGCTGCCCAAGCACTTCTCGTCGGGCTACCTGTTCGGCGACCCGCTGAGCATCCCCATCCCCGACCTCGACCGCACCCAGCACCTGCTGCTGCTCGGGGCCAACCCCGCTGTCTCCAACGGGTCGCTCATGACGGCGCCCGACGCGCGCGGTCGGCTCAAGGCGATCCGTGCGCGCGGTGGCAAGGTCGTGGTCGTCGACCCGCGGCGGTCCCGCACCGCCGAGCTGGCCGACGAGCACCACGCCATCCGGCCCGGGACGGACGCCCACCTGTTGTTCGCGGTCCTGCACGTCATCCTCGCCGAGGGGCTGACAGACCTCGCGGGACTGGCCGACCACGTCAACGGGTTCGACGCGCTGCAGGACCTGGCGGCGCCGTTCACCCCGGCTGCTGTGGCGCCGCTGACCGGCCTCGACGCCGGCGAGATCGAGCGGATGGCGCGTGAGCTGGCGAGCGCCGAGAGCGCGGCCGTCTATGGCCGCATCGGCACGACGACCCAGGCCTTCGGAACGCTCGCGAGCTGGCTCGTCGACGTCCTCAACGTCGTGACCGGCAACCTCGACCGCCCAGGCGGCGCGATGTTTCCCCTCGCGGCGGCCGGTCAAGCGAACAGCATCGCACCTTTCGGACAGGCGAAAAGAACTGCGGGACAAGGCAGTTCGGCTCGGGGGTGGCAGCACGGTCGCTGGCGCAGCCGGGTCCGCGGCCTGCCCGAGGTCATGGGGGAGCTCCCGGTCGCGACCCTGGCCGACGAGATCCTGACCCCGGGGGAGGGGCAGGTGCGCGCGCTCTTCGTGGTCGGTGGCAACCCCTGCCTGTCCACCCCGCACGCGGGCCGCCTGCGCGAGGCCGTCCAGCAGCTCGACCTCATGGTGTCCCTCGACGTCTACCTCAACGAGACGAGCGAGCACGCCGACGTGATCCTGCCGGGGCCTTCACCGCTGGCCAGGGACCACTACGACCTCACCTTCACCCAGCTCGCGGTCCGCAACATGGCCAACTGGAGCCCGGCGGCGATGCAGACCGACCTCCTCCAGGAGTGGCAGACCCTGTTGCGCCTCACAGGCATCGCCGCCGGGCTCGGCCCGAATGCCGACCTCGGCGCGCTCGACGACCACGTCGCTGCCCAGACTGCCCAGCGGTACGGCCTCGACCCCACGGTCGCGAAGGGACGTCGCGGCCCTGCCAGGCTGGTCGACCTCCTGCTGCGGGCGGGCCCCTACGACCTGACCCTGGCCGACCTCGAGGCCACGCCCCACGGGCTCGACCTCGGTCCGTTGCAGCCGCGCGTCCCCGAGGTGTTGCGCACGGCCAGCGGTCGAATCGAGCTGGCGCCCGAGCCGGTCACCGCGGACGTCCCACGCCTGGTGGCCACCCTCGACCACGGCCCCGGGGACTCCGAGGCGATGGTCCTGATCGGGCGCCGGCAGCTGGGCTCGAACAACTCGTGGATGCACAACCTCGCACCCCTCGTGCGCGGATCCAACACCTGCACGGTCCACGTGCACCCGAGCGACGCGCAGCGCCTGGGGCTGGGCGACGGAGCGCCTGCCCTCGTGCAGTCGCGCACCGGTGCGATCACGGTCCCGGTGGAGGTCACCGACTCGGTACGTCCGGGCGTCGTGAGCATCCCGCACGGCTGGGGACACGACACCGTGGGGGCGCGCCTGCGGGTGGCCGCCGCCCACGCCGGGGTCAACAGCAACGTGCTCGCCGACGACCTGTTCGTGGACGTGCCGACGGGCACAGCCGCCCTCAACGGCATCCCCGTCACCATCACCCCGACCGACCCGGCCGCGGTGGTCGTGGGTGTGGACGCGGGAGCCACGAAGGAGGACGCGGGAGTCCCGGGGGAGGACGCGACATGGACCGGATGAGCGCGATGGACGCGATGTTCTACCACCTGGAGGGTGAGAACACCCCCATGCACGTCGGTGGGGTCGCAGTCCTCGAGGGCCCCGCTCCGGCCTACGGCGACCTCGTGCGGCTGCTCGCCGGCAAGCTGGACCTCGTCCCGCGCTACCGGCAGGTGATCAAGCCCGTCCCCCTGCAGCTGGGGCGTCCCATCTGGGTCGACGACCCGCACTTCCAGATCCTCTACCACGTGCGCCACACCTCGCTGCCGCACCCGGGTGGGCCGGAGCAGCTGCGCAACCTCGCGGGGCGGGTGTTCGCCCAGCGGCTCGACATGACCAAACCGGTGTGGGAGGCGTGGCTCGTCGAGGGGCTCGCCGACGACCGGTGGGCGCTGATCTCCAAGGTCCACCACTGCATGATCGACGGCGAGGGCAGCACCGACCTGATGCAGGTGATCTTCGACCTCGAGCCCGCTCCGCCCCGGCCGGAGCCGTCGCCCTGGTCCCCGAGTCCTGCCCCGTCGACCCTCGCGGTCGCCGCCGGCTCGGTGCGCGACTTCGTCGAGGAACCCCTGCGACGGCTCGGCCCGCCGAGCGTCGGCACCCTCACCAGGCTCCCGGTGGCGCTGGCGGGGGTCGCGGTCGCGGCCAAGGAGCTGGTGCCGCAACAGATCTCGCAGCTGGTCCCCGGTCGTGGCCAGCCCACGCCCAGGAGCATGAACGGCCCCTTGGGACCGCATCGCCGGTGGGTCTGGACGCAGGCGACCATGGCCGAGGTCAAGACCATCAGGACGGCTCTCGGGGGCACGGTCAACGACGTCATCCTCGCGGCGGTGACCCGCGGCCACCGCGACCTCGTCGAGGGCCGGGGCGAGCTGGTCCCGGGCATGGTGGTGCGGTCCCTGGTGCCGGTCTCCACGCGGCAGGAGGCCGGCCGCGGACAGGTCAACAACCAGGTCACGAGCGTCGTCGTCGACCTGCCCGTGGCCGAGGACGACCCCGTGCGTCGCCTGACGCTGATCCGCGAGCAGATGGACCGCAACAAGCGGGGGATGGGCGCCGTCGACGCCGCCGCCATCGTCGGGCTCGCGGACTTCGCGGCCCCGACGCTGCTGGCACTCGGCGCGCGGTCGATGTCGGTCGTGCCCAACCGGCTGACCCAGACCGGCACGACCAACGTCCCGGGGCCGCGAGTCCCGCTGTTCCTGCTGGGCCACCGGCTGGTCGAGTCGCACCCCTACGTCCCCGTCTTCGCCGGGGTCCGGGTGGCGACGGGGATCTTCTCCTACCTCGACCGCTTCAGCTTCGGCATCACGGCGGACTTCGACAGCTTCCCCGACGTCGGCGTGCTCGCCGACGGCATCCGGGCCGGGTTCGACGAGCTGGTGGCCGTGGCCGAGGGGCCGTCACCCGCCAGGGGTGCGCGGTGACGCCAGCCGGACGCCGGCGCCCGTCGGCCCTGCTGCTCGTCACCGAGCCCTGGCGCAGCATTCTCGAGCTCGGGGCGACGACGGTGACGGCGCCACAGCTCGCCCGGGCGCCGCGCGGGGACGGCCACCCGGTCCTCGTGCTCCCCGGCCTGTTGGCGTCCGACAGCTCGACCGTGCTGCTGCGGCGGTTCCTGCGGCGCCTCGGCTACCAGGCCACGGGGTGGCAGCTCGGGCTCAACACCGGGCCGACCCAGGACGTGGTCCGCCGGCTCCCGGCCCGCCTCCAGGCCCTCACCGACGCGGCCGGAGCCCCGGCCACGGTGATCGGCTGGAGCCTCGGTGGCATCTATGCCAGGGCGCTCGCCGTGCGCTCGCCGGAGCTGGTCCGGCAGGTCATCACGCTCGGCAGTCCCTATGCCACGAGCGAGCCGGGCCAGACGCACGCCGACGCGGCCTACCGGCTGCTGTCGCGCCGGCGGTTCCGCGAGGCGACCTCCGACGGACCCGACCCGTCGTCGGCCCTGAGCATGCCCACGACCTCGATCTACTCCCGCCTGGACGGCATCGTCTCGTGGCGCGTCTGCCGCGAGGACGTGGCAGAGCGACGCGAGAGCATCGCCGTCCCTGCCTCGCACCTCGGCCTCGGTCACCACCCGGCGGTGCTCTGGGTCGTTGCCGACCGCCTGGCACAGGACCCGTCCGACTGGCGCCCCTTCGCCCCGCCCCGGGGGATGGCGGCCGTGTTCACGGTCGACCGGCCGGCCTGACGTCCCGAGGCAGACAGCCTGACGGCCCCACCCAGGAGGGCGGGGCCGTCAGATCGCGCGGGCCGGCAGGGGGCGTCAGTGACCCTGGGTCACCGAGGCCGGGTCGCCGACGCGGTCGGGTTCGTCACCGTCGTCGATGAGCGTCGCCTCGTCGAACGGCAGGTCGCCCGCGAGCACCGCGTCGAGCCGTGGCCGGTCGAGCTCGCCGACCCAGTGCCCGATGAGCACTGTCGCGACGGAGTTGCCGGCGAAGTTGGTCAGCGCCCGGGCCTCGCTCATCATCCGGTCGATGCCGACGATGAAGCCCACGCCGTCGACCAGGTCGGGGCGGTGCGACTGCAGGCCACCGGCGAGGGTCGCCAGCCCGGCACCCGTCACACCGGCGGCTCCCTTGGAGGCGATGATCATGAACAGCAGCAACGAGATCTGCTCGCCGAGCGAGAACGGCTTGTCCATGGCGTCCGCGATGAACAGCGACGCCATCGTGAGGTAGATCGCCGTGCCGTCGAGGTTGAACGAGTACCCCGTGGGGACCGTGATGCCGACCACCGGACGTGAGACACCGGCGTGCTCCATCTTGGCGATGAGCCGGGGAAGAGCCGACTCGGACGACGACGTCGACAGGATCAGCAGGAACTCGCGCGCCAGGTACTTCAGCAGCCGGAAGATGTTGACACCGGTGACCAGCTTGAGCAGCGTGCCGAGGACGACGAACACGAACAGCGCACACGTGATGTAGAACGCGATCATCACGGCCGCGAGGCTCTTGAGCGCGTCGATCCCGGTGGCGCCCACGACGGCAGCCATCGCTCCGAACGCACCGATCGGCGCGGCATACATGATCATCGCCATGAGGCGGAAGACGAGCCGCTCGAAGTGCTTGATGCCTGCGAGGACCGGCTCACCGGCGCGGCCCATCTTCTGCAGCGCGAACCCCACGAGGAGCGCGACGAGCAGGGCCTGGAGGACCGAGCCCGAGGTGAGCGCCGACACGAGGGTGTCGGGGATCAGCCCCAGGATGAAGTCGACGGTGGTGAGGTGCTCCTCGCCGACCGCCTTCTGGCCGGAGGCGGCCAGCTCGTCAGTGAGGTGCAGGCCGGCGCCGGGCTTGACGATGTTGCCGACGACCAGCCCGATGGCCAGCGCGAAGGTCGACATGGTGATGAAGTAGCCGAGGGCCAGGCCACCGACCTTGCCGACCTGGGCGGCCTTCCGGACCGAGCCGATGCCCAGGACGATCGTGCAGAAGATGATCGGCGTGATCATCATCTTGATGAGGTTCACGAAGCCGGTACCCAGCCACTTGAGCTTGACCCCGAACTCGGGGAAGGCGAACCCGACGATGATGCCGAGGACCATCGCCGCGATGACGGCGAGGTAGAGGTAGTGGGTGCGGTCCCGCTTCGCTGCGGGGCGTTCGACGACGTTGTCGGCGCTGGAACTCACGGTGTCTCCAGGGATTCGGTCCCCGGCGGGCCGGGGAGGAGGTGAACAGGGCTGATCGTGGTCCCCGCAGTGACTATGGTCACGGTTGTGTTCATTGAGTTCCGCAGCGCCGCGGTATGCCGGTGAGTGCACCTCGCTGGCTCACGGCACCTGCGCGGTGGAGCGTGGCGGGACAGACCTTCGCCCTCCAGGTCCTGGTGGCGCTGCTCGTCGTGGGCATCGGGATGGGCGCGGCCTACGTGCAGGCCCAGCGCGCAGGGACGCAGGAGGCGACCGCACGGGCCACCGCAGTCGCCGAGACGGTCGCGAGCACGCCTGACGTCGCCACCGCCGTGGCACAGGGAGACCCACGCCACGAGCTGCAGGCCTTCGCCGAGGACGTACGGGCGCAGACCCGGACCGACTTCGTCGTGATCATGTCGCCGCGCGGCATCCGCTACACCCACCCCGACCCCGCGCAGATCGGCGGACAGTTCCTCGGGCACATCGCGGCCGCCGTCGCCGGGGGCCGGGTCGTCGAGGACTACACCGGCACGCTGGGGCCGTCCCGCCGCGTCGTGGTGCCGGTGCTGGCGGCCGACGACCGGACGGTGGTCGGGCTCGTCGCCGTCGGGATCCGCAAGGCGGCGGTGACCGAGCGGCTGCGCAGCCAGCTGCCTGCCCTGCTCCTCGCGGGGCTCGCGGCGGCCGTCCTCTCCGGGATCGGCACGGCGCTGGTCGCCCGACGCATCAGGCGGCAGACGCACGGCCTGGGGGAGCGACAGCTCCAGGAGATGGTCGAGTACTACGACGCCGTCCTGCACGCCGTCACCGAGGGGCTCCTGCTCACCGACCCCGAGGGGCGGCTACGGCTCGCGAACGACGAGGCGGTCCGGCTGCTCGGTCTGCCCGACGACGCCCGGGGCCGACCGGTCGCCGACCTCGGGCTGGCCGACGCCCTCGTGGCAGCCCTGACCGATGACGAGCCGCGGGAGGACGAGCTGCACGTGACCTCAGCGCGGGTGCTCGTGCTCAACAAGGCCCGGGCGCAGTGGGGCGGTCGGCAGCTCGGCTTCGTCGCGACGGTGCGCGACCGCACCGACCTCGAGCACCTCACGGGTGAGCTGGACTCGGCTCGCGGCCTGACGGAGGCACTGCGCTCGCAGGCCCACGAGTCCGCCAACCGGCTGCACGCGATCGTGTCGCTGATCGAGCTCGGTCACCCCGAGCGTGCGATGGCCTTCGCGACGGACGAGCTGGCGCTCTCGCAACGCCTCACGGACCGCTTCGTCGGGTCGCTCAGTGAGCCGGCGCTGACCGCCCTGCTGCTCGGCAAGGCCGCCCAGGCCAGCGAGCGCGGGATCGACTTCCGGATCGTGGAGGGTGCGGTCTGGCCGTCCGGCAGCACGCCGGTCCGCGACGTGGTCACCATCGTCGGCAACCTCATCGACAACGCCTTCGACGCAGTGACCTCGGCCGACGGAGAGCGGGTCGTCGAGGTGGCATCGCGTCTCGAGGACGACCAGGTCGTCCTCCGGGTGAGCGACTCCGGCCCGGGACTGCCCCCCGATGCCGTCGACGACGCCTTTCGCCGCGGCTTCACCACGAAGCAGCAGGGCAGCGCCGGGCGCCGAGGGATCGGCCTGGCCCTGGTCGCCCAGTCCGTGAGTCGCCTCCACGGTGAGCTCGAGGTCGCCGGGCCGCCAGGCGCCAGCTTCACGGTGCGGCTGCCGGTGACCCCGTCCGAGCCGACGCCCAGCTCGGACACCGCCGCCGGGGAGCCGTCCCGTGCCTGACCTCCGGGTCCTCGTCGTCGAGGACGAGCCGGTCGCGCGGGAGGCCCACGCGGCATACGTCGCCCGGGTGCCGGGCTTCGTCGTGGCGGCGACGGCCGCCACGAGCCAGGAGGCGATGCGGGCACTGCAGGCCGAGGACGTCGACGTGGTCCTGCTCGACATGTTCCTGCCCGACCGCCACGGGCTCGAAGTCATCCGTGCGATGCGCGCGGCCGGTCACGCCGCCGACGTCATCGCCGTGACCTCGGCGCGTGACCTCGACATCGTGCGGTCGGCCGTCTCGCTCGGCGTCGTGCAGTACCTCCTCAAGCCGTTCGTCTTCGCCACCCTGCGCGAGCGGCTCGAGGCCTACCGCACGTACCGCGACCAGCTGGGGGCCGCCGTGCAGGTGACGACCCAGGCCGAGGTCGACGAGGTGGTCGCGGGGGTCCGGCCTACCGCTCCCGCGACGCTGCCCAAGGGGATGGGAGAGGACCTGCTCGGCAAGGTGGCACGGGCCCTCCAGGGCGCCGAGGGCCTGTCCGCCAGCGAGCTCGCCGACGCCGTCGGGGTCAGCCGGGTGACGGCCCGGCGCTACGCCGAGCACCTCTGTGAGAGCCGGCTCGCGGTGCGCACGCAACGCTATGCCGGGGCCGGCCGGCCCGAGGTCGAGTACCGCTGGTCCCGCTGACCGGGTCAGCCGTCGAGGGCCTTCAGCAGGGCCAGGTTGAAGGTCAGCAGGTCGTGCTCGCCACCCTCGGCCGCCCAGCGCGCCTGCATCGAGGTGTGCACGAAGGTCCAGCCGAACGCGAGGTCCTCGTCGATCCCGGCGGCTTCGGCAGCGATCTCGACCCGCCGCCGGACGGCGTACCGGAAGGCGGACCCGGTGCCGAGCTCGTCCTGGCGGTTGCGGACCAGCGGCTGCAGCTCGAACCCGGGGTGCCCGGCCATCGTGTGCGGGTCGATCGCGACCCACTCCGGGCGCCCCGTG
Source organism: Pedococcus sp. P2_E4 (assembly GCF_056403935.1). Classification (NCBI taxonomy): domain Bacteria; kingdom Bacillati; phylum Actinomycetota; class Actinomycetes; order Micrococcales; family Intrasporangiaceae; genus Pedococcus; species Pedococcus sp. P2_E4. Next base: position 57,317 of record NZ_JBFUEO010000022.1, read on the forward strand.
CCCGGCAGCGTCGCGAGGATGTTCTCGAAGTGCAGGTCGGTGTGCAGCACCGTGCTGTCGCAGTCCGGGTCGGCGGTCAGGTCACGGACCAGACCGCCCGCCCGGTCGGCGAACCGCCGGGGGATGCCATCGGTGGTGGCGAGCGCAGCGACCTGCTCGCGGGCATACGCCGACAACGGCCGCAGGCCACCGGGGGCGGGCACGTTGAGCTGGGCCAGCAGTGAGCCGGCGATCTCGCAGGCGGTGTCGACGTCGAGGGTCCGCAGGTCGCGGTCGGCGTCGAGGGCCTCCAGCAGCAGGGCACCTCGAGCGGGGTCCGCAGCCACGAGGCGGACGGCGCCGTGCCCGTCCCAGAGCCGCAGGGCGAGCGCCTCGTCCCTCCCCTCGAGGTGAGGCCAGGCCACCTTGAGGCACAGCGGCCGGCCGGCCCGGGTGACCGGCACCACCACCGCGCTGTAGCCGGTGCGGCCCACCCCCACCGGGGTCAGGTCCCAGTCGTCCAGCACCTCGGCGAGCAGGCGCGGCAGCCGGTCGGACCACTGCGCCCCCGAGGGGCCGCCGACGCCGCCGTCCTCGGCACTCCAGCGGCGCACGAACTCGCGGAAGGCCGCCGGGACGAGGACGGCGGCGTCCTCGGTGCGGGTCATGGGTGTCGACCTGGGGTGGTGGGCGTGGCGGGAGCGGTGGGCGTGGCGGGAGCGGTGGGCGCGGTGGGCGTGGCGGGAGCGGCCGCCGCGGTGGGCAGCTCGTGGTCCACGGCTCAGGCCAGACCGGGGAAGGGCGCGAGGGCCACCCCCCAGCGGGAGGCCAGCACCTCGGTGTCGGCCAGCCACTGCACGGCCGAGGCGAGCGGCCCCGGGTCCTGCCCTGCGGCGGCCACCTCCAGTGCGCACGCGGAGCGCAGCCCGGTGAGGGTGCTGACCGCGAGGGTGCGGGCCGCCGCGGGGGTGCTGACCGGGGTGGGCAGGTCGTAGCCGAGCGGCGCCGGGGCCGCCGACGAGCCGGCGAGCGACTCCTGCACGCGGGCCCGCGCCTGCAGCGACGTGAGGGTGGAGGCCGCGAGGGTCTGCTGGGCCCCACCGCGCGACTGGGCGGCCACGATCTCGAACGCGTAGACCGCGGCCCGGGTGGTCGACAGGAACGACGCTGCGACCGTGCTGGCCTCCCAGGTGGGCGCCGGGGTGGTCGGACTGGTGCCACCCAGCAGCTGGGCGGCAGCCAGTCGCTGGGCCAGGGCGGCCCCGAACAGCGAGGCCACCGCTGCAGGTACGGCGGCCAGCGAGGTGAACGCGTCGGGCTCGGCATCGGCCCGCTCGGCGGCGGCCAGTCCCTCGGGCCCCCCTCCGGTGGTCGGGTCCGCGCCGCTCGACGAGCCACCGGTGGTGGCACCCGACGCGGTGGCGGATGACGTGGAGGTGGGGGACGGACCGGTCGTGGACGGACCGGTGGTGGACGGCCCGCTCGTCGCCGTGGCCGCCGCCTTGGCATCGTCGAGCACCTTCTGCGGGACGCCCAGCCGGCTCAGCTCCGCGCCGAGGACGTCGACCTGCCGACGGTGCAGGGCCGCGATCCGGGCCGGCAGCGCGGACGCCGCGCCCCCCAGGGCGCCGGCCTGCTCGCCCAGAAGCGAGCTGCTGTGCCACAGCGCGACCATGAAGGCCTCGCCCGGCACCGGCTTGCTGGTGGGGACCAGTGGGACCCGGGGCGCGTCGTCCTCGAGCCGGATCCCGCAGGCGGCCAGCGACAGGGCAGCGAGTCCGAGGGACGCCGCCCCGAGGCCACCGGTGAGCACGGCGCGCCGGGCAGGCCGGGCCGGCACACCGGGAACGGACAGGGACATGCGCCCGATCATGGCACGCACCCGGGACAGGCCGACCGAGGGCACAGCGCAGCCGGCACGGGACCCCCACGACAGACCGGGGACCGCCCGGCACCGCACGTGCGGCCGTCCACCACAGGTGGATAGAGTGGCCGGGCACGGCCCCCAAACTTCAGAGAGGACGAGTCAGTGAGCGTCAAGGACCAGATTCGTCCCGCGGTCGAACCCGCGCTGCGCGAGCTCGACCTGCTCATCGAAGACGTTGCCGTGACTCCTGCCGGCAAGCGCCGCCTGGTCCGCATCTGGATCGACCGCGTCGTCGACGAGTCCGCGGCCGACACGACCGGTGTGACCGAGCCCCTGACGCTCGACGAGGTCGCCGACGCCACCCGGGCGGTGAGCGACGCCCTCGACGACAGCGACGCGATGGGGGAGCAGCCCTACACCCTCGAGGTCACCTCACCCGGCCTCGACCGCCCACTCATCGAGCCCCGCCACTTCCGGCGCAACGTCGGGCGGCTGGTCACGCTCACGCCGCTGGACGGCGACCCCGTCACCGGACGCATCGTCCGCGCCGGGGCGCGCGACCTCACCCTCGACGTGCCCCCCGCCAAGAAGGTGCCCGCCCGTTCCGAGGACTTCGCGTATGCCGACGTGTCCAGGGCGGTGGTCCAGGTCGAGTTCTCGAGGCCGGAAGCCGCGGCCACGGACGAGGACGACACGGTGGACGACGACACGGTGGACGACGACACGGTGGTCGCCGAGGCGGCAGCGGCCCGGGGCGACGCACCTGACGACATCACTGAGGAGAACTGACATGGACATCGACCTCGCAGCACTGAGGGCGCTCGAACGCGAGCGCGACATCTCCCTCGACGTCCTCATCCCGGCGATCGAGCAGGCCCTGCTCGTCGCCTACCACCGCACCGAGGGCGCCTACCGGCATGCCCGGGTCGAGCTCGACCGCAAGAGCGGGCACGTCGTGGTCCTCGCGCGTGAGGAGATCGAGCAGCCGGAGCCCGAGGAGGGTGAGGAGCGGCCGCCGCGCGAGTACGGCCCGGAGTTCGACGACACCCCGACCGGATTCGGCCGGATCGCCGCCTCCACCGCTCGCCAGGTGATCGTGCAGCGCCTGCGTGACCTCGAGGACGACGCCATCATGGGCGACTTCAAGGGGCGCGAGGGAGACGTCGTCGCCGGCATCATCCAGCAGAGCCCCGACCCCCGCGTGGTCACCGTCGACTTCGGCACCGTCGAGGGCATCCTGCCCCTCGCCGAGCAGGTGCCGGGGGAGAAGTACGTGCACGGGGAGCGGCTGCGCTGCTTCGTCGTGTCCGTCCGCCGTGGCCCCAAGGGCCCGCAGATCGGCCTGTCGCGCACCCACCCCAACCTGGTGCGCAAGCTGTTCGCGCTCGAGGTGCCCGAGATCGCCGACGGGTCCGTCGAGATCGCGGCGCTGGCCCGTGAGGCCGGGCACCGCACCAAGATCGCCGTCCACTCCAAGGTGGCCGGGCTCAACGCCAAGGGCGCCTGCATCGGGCCCATGGGTGCCCGGGTGCGCGCGGTCATGACGGAGCTGCACGGCGAGAAGATCGACATCGTGGACTACTCCGAGGACCCCCGGACCTTCGTCGCGGCCGCCCTGTCGCCGAGCCGGGTCGAGTCGGTCGAGATCGTCGACCCCACGCTGCGGGCCGCCCGGGTGGTCGTTCCCGACTACCAGCTGTCCCTCGCCATCGGCAAGGAAGGGCAGAACGCGCGCCTCGCGGCGAAGCTCACCGGCTGGCGGATCGACATCCGGCCCGACACCGCGGCAGCGGCCCCCGGAGGGTCGTCCGGCGGTGGCCGTGACACGCCCGAAGCGCGTTAGGGGCTAGACTGGTGGGGACCGACCGGACTGGACTCCGGACTGAGGCAACCCACCTACCGCACGGGTCACCGACCCGCACGTGTGTGGGATGCCGCGGGACGGATAGCTGGTCGGCACTCCTGCGAGTGGTCGCAGAGACGGACGAGACCGGAGCCATCCGGCTGACCCCCGACCTGCGGCACCGCCTACCGGGACGCGGCGCTTGGCTGCACCCGACGGGCGAATGCCTCGACCAGGCCCTCCGACGCCGAGCATTCGGGCGAGCGCTGCGCTGCAGCGCGGCCCCGGACCCGGCGGCGGTCAGGGCATACGTCGAGGCGCTCGTCACCGGCACCGCCGGTGACCACGCGCAGACACTGAACGACACCGTCCATCCAATGGGAACCGAAAGCGGGTTTGACGCTGATGAGCACCCGATGAGTACTCAGCAATGAGCTCCCCCCAGCATTAACGACGGTCCGCGCCTGTACCTGTGGCACGGACCAGGAACAGGAGAAACGTGGCCAAGGTCCGTGTAAGTGCGCTCGCCAAGGAGCTGGGAACCGACAGCAAGACGCTGATCGCCCACCTCAACAGCATCGGTGAGTACGTGAAGACCGCCAGCTCGACGATCGAAGCACCGGTCGTCCGCAAGGCGACCGAGACATTCCCCGAGGAGCTCAAGAAGGCTCCCGCCAAGAAGGCTGCCCCCGCCGCCCCCAAGGCGACCCCGGCAGCCCCCGCCGCACCGGCCGAGGCTGCTCCGGCGGCAGCGTCCCCCGCGGCGGCCCCCTCAGCTCCGGCTGCAGC
>NZ_JBFUEO010000023.1:0-55059 GCF_056403935.1 Pedococcus sp. P2_E4
AGACACGTGAGCGCTGACCACCCGAGAGCCGGCCGACCAGGACGTCGGCGTGGCTGGCCAGGTCGACGGCCTCGATCGCGTCGTCGGCAGCCGACCTCGGCACACCGAGGATGGAGCCGAAGTAGCGGATGTTGGCGCGCACCGAGAGGTCGTCGTAGACGCTGGGGCTCTGGGTGACGTAGCCGATGCGGTGCCGCAGACCGGCGGAGCCCGCCGGCTCGCCGAGCACCGTGATCTCGCCGGACTCGACGACCTGGACGCCGACGACGGCCCGGATGAGCGTCGACTTGCCGCTGCCGCTGGGTCCGAGCAGCCCGACGACCTGACCGGTCGGGATGTCGACGGAGAGGTCGGGCAGCACCGTGCGCCCACCGCGCACGACTCGGAGGTTCCGCACCTCCACCGCGTTATTCATCATGTGCTGAATAATACCTCCCGTCCGGGCGCGCGGCAAGGGTCGAGGACCACCGAGTGAGCGCGATGTGCGCCACAGCCGCGCCGGTGACGCACCTCGCGCCCACTGGACGCCGCCGCCGTATGGCGCGGGCTCGCCTCAGGGAGCGAGGTAGCGCTGGATCGTGGGACCCACCAGCCGGGCCAGGTCGTCGTGCGACGCTTCGACCACGGCGGGGAACTCGACGATGTAGCGCATGAAGGCGAGCCCGACCATCTGTGACGCGGCCAGCCCGGCGCGGATGTCGGCGTCGCCGTCGCCACCCCTGGACTCGATCCCGGCCACGACCCGGCCGAACACCTCGCGGGTGAGGAACTCCCGCAGCATCCGGGTGGCCTCCTCATGGGTGACGGCCGACCGGATCAGCGCCTGGAACCGCTGGCGCCCCGACGGCGAGTCCCACACCGCGAGGAACGTGCGCACGAGCGACTCCCCCACCTGGTCGTGCGGGCCGGCGAGCACCGCGCCCACGAGCTGGGCGGGGTCGGCCGGGATGTCCATCACCGCGGCGAACAGCTGGCCCTTGCCCCCGAAGTAGTGGTGCACCAGCGCGGGGTCGACCTCCGCCCGGCGGGCGACCCCGCGCAGCGACGTCGCGTCATAGCCGTTGTCCGCGAACTCGCCCCTGGCCGCCTCGAGGATGGCCGCCTTGGTGTCGACACCGCCCGGACGCCGGCCGCGGGGGCTCACCGCACGCCCGTGGAGACGGTCGGGGCCGCGGCGAGGTGGAGCCGGGCGAACGCCAGGGCCTCGGCGAGGTCGAGCTCGCGCTGGTCGGGGGTCAGCTTGCGGGTGCCGACCTCGACGACGACGGAGCCGGCGAAGCCCCGGGTGGCCAGCATCTCGAGGAACTCGGCGCACGGCTGCGCGCCGCGCCCCGGCACGAGGTGCTCGTCCTTGAGCGAGCCGAGCCCGTCGGCGAGGTGGACGTGCGCCAGCCGCGGGCCGAGGGTGCGGGCCATCTCCATCGCGTCGGACCCGGCCGTCGCGGTGTGCGAGAGGTCGAGGGTCACGTTGTCGTAGGCCTGCGGCACGGGGTCCCAGTGCGGCAGGTAGGCCTGGTACTCGCGCTGCCTGGCCCGCCAGGGAAACATGTTCTCGACGGCGAGCCGGATCCCGGTCTCGTGCTCACGCAGCGCGATCCCCTCGACGAAGTCGCGCGCGTACTCCTTCTGCCACCGGAACGGTGGGTGCAGCACGACGGTGTCGGCGCCGACCTCCTGGGCCAGCTCGATCGACTTGTCGACCTTGGTCCAGGGGTCCGGACCCCAGATCCGCTGCGTCAGCAGCAGGGTCGGGGCGTGCACCGACACGATGCGGATGCCGTGCAGCTCGGCCAGCGCGCTGAGGGCACCGGCCTCCTGCGAGACCGGGTCGGTGAAGACCATGACCTCGACGGCGTCGTAGCCCAGCCGGGCGGCGGTCGCGAACGCGCCTGCGCAGCCCTCCGGGTAGACCGAGGCGCTCGACAGCGCCACCGTCGCGCCGGGGATCGAGACCGCCGAGGACATGGTTCGAGACTACCCAGCCGTCACCGTTCGACGTTGCCGCGGTCACCGCAGGTTGCCGCGAGCGCACCCGCGGCACCGTGCGGCCCTCGCGGCAAGGTCGCCCCTCCCAGGCGTACCCGGCGCGGGTCAGCGCAGGGCGTCGAGGCGGTCGAGGATGAGCCCCTCGCGCAGCGCCCACGGGCAGATCTCGAGCCGCTCCAGCCCCAGCAGGTCCATGGCCGCCTCGGCGACCAGGGCGCCGGCCAGCAGCTGGCGCGAGCGGCCTGGCGAGATGCCCGGCAGCTGGGCGCGCTGGGTCGCCTTCATCTCCGAGAGCCGGCCCACGAGCAGCGTGAGGTCGGCCCGCGAGAGCGAGCGCACGGCATACGGGCCGTCGCTGCTGGGGGCGGCACCCAGGGCGCGGGCGAGCGAGCGCATCGTCTTGGAGGTGCCCACCGCGCGGTCGGGCGGGCCCGCCTTCGCGAGGGGGCGCACGGCTCCGGCGAGCCGCTGCCGGACCACCCGGCGGGCCTCGCGGACGACGTCCGGCCCGGGCGGGTCCCCGGCGAGCAGGTCACGCGTCAGCCGCCCGGCCCCGAGCGGCAACGACACGGCGGCATCGGGCACCTCGTCCATCCCTGCCGCGAGCTCCAGCGACCCGCCGCCGATGTCGACCACGAGCAACGTGCCGCTGGACCACCCGAACCAGCGGCGCACGGCGAGGAACGTCAGCCGCGCCTCGTCCTCGCCGGAAAGCACCTCGAGCGCGACACCGGTCTCGTCGCGCACGCGGGCGAGGACCGCCTCGCCGTTCGGCGCCTCGCGGATCGCGCTGGTGGCGAACGCCATGACCTCCTCGACCCCCTGGTCCTCGGCCACCGTCAGGCACTCGCGGATGAAGCCCACGAGCGCCCGCGTCCCGGACTCGGCGACCAGCCCGTCCTCGGTGACGTGCTCCGAGAGCCGCAGCTCGATCTTGTGCGACGTCGCCGGCAGCGGCTGGGCGCCCCGGTGGGCGTCCACGACGAGCAGGTGCACGGTGTTGGAGCCGACGTCGACCACCCCGAGGCGCATGCGAGCAACCTATCGGCGTGGGGGCTGCTGCTCAGGTGCACCGCGGAGATCCCCGCCAGACTGGGGGGTATGCCGGCTGACACCGACCGCCCCGACCTCACGACCGCGCGCCCCGGGCCCGCGCCCGCGCCCCGGCGGCCGGTCTGGCCCGTGACCGCGGCTGTCGTCCTGCTCGGCCTGCTGCTGCTCGGGTGGGAGGTCGTGGCCGCCGTCATCAGCACGGCTCCCTTCTTCGGGGAGACCCCGTCACGCGACAGGTACGTCGAGGCGGGGATGCTGCTCGTCACCTCGGTCGTCCCCGTCGCCCTGCTCTGCCTCCTGGGTTGGCTGCTCGGGTCACGATGGGGGCTCGTCCTCCTCGCCCTCCCCGGTGCCGCAGCCGTCGCGATGGGGGTCGACCAGCTGGGCCGCCTCGGTGGCGACGGCCACCCGGACCGCGACCGGCCGGTCCGGCTCGGCGACGCCTTCCAGGACCTCACCCGGCCCAACTGGCTGGCGGCGGGGCTGTTGCTCGTGGCCGTGTCGCTGCTGTCGTGGAGGCGCCGACGGTCCGCGGAGCGAGCCGATCCCTAGGAGTGGCAACGCACGACGTAGGGTGACGACGTGGCAGAGACCCCGCTCGACACTCCCCGCATCTGGGTGGAGTTCACCGACCCTGCCGACACCTCCGAGCACCCGCAGCGGTTCCGGTGCGACCTGACCTGGCTCACCTCGAGCTGGACCTGCATCTTCGGCAGCGGCTGCCAGGGCATCTACGCCGACCGGCCGGACGACGGCTGCTGCACGCTCGGCGCGCACTTCACCGACGACGATGACCTCAAGCGCGTCAAGAAGGTCGTCAAGGAGCTCGGCGAGGACGAGTGGCAGCTGCACCCGGGCTCGACCAAGGTCTCCGCCTGGACCGAGCACGAGGACGACGCAATCAAGACCAAGGTCGTCGACGGAGCCTGCATCTTCCTCAACCGTCCCGGCTTCCCTGCGGGCGCGGGCTGCGCCCTGCACCAGCACGCCGTCCTCACCGGCAAGGAGCCGCACACCGTCAAGCCGGACGTGTGCTGGCAGCTGCCGATCCGGCGCACCTACCGCACGGTCGAGCTGCCCGACGGGTCGAGCTGGCAGGAGGTCACCATCACCGAGTACGACCGCCGAGGCTGGGGGCCGGGCGGCCACGACCTCGACTGGTACTGCTCGGGCAACCCGGAGGCGCACGTCGGTCGCGAGCCCGTCTTCCGCAGCAACAGGGGCGAGCTCGTCGAGCTGATGGGCGAGAGCGCGTATGCCGAGCTGGAGCTGCGCTGCGAGGCTCACCTCGCGAGCGTGAAGGCTGCGCGAAACGCCTACTCCCGCAAGATGTTGCCGCTGCTCGTCCACCCGGCGACGCTCGCGGCCCAGGAGTCCGCGGCGAGGACCCGCAAGCGCTAGTGGACCAGTTGCCCGACCCCACCCGCAGCCCCAACATCTGGGACTCCCCCGACGTCTACGAGGTCGAGAACCTCGGCGTCGACCGCGTCGGCGTGATCGAGGCCGCGATGTCCGCGCAGCACCCGTTCGAGGGCGCCGACCTCGTGGACGTCGGCTGCGGCAGCGGGTTCCACCTCCCCCGGTTCCGCACGCTCGGTTGCCGTTCGGTGGTCGGGGTCGAGCCGCACCCGCCCCTCGTCGAGCTGGCCCGCGACCGCGTGACGGGCCTGTCCGGGGTCCGCGTCGAGGAGGGCGTCGCCCAGTCGCTGCCCCTGCCCGACGACTCTGTCGACATCGCCCACGCACGCTGGGCGTACTTCTTCGGCGCCGGCTGCGAGCCGGGGCTCGCCGAGCTCGAGCGGGTGCTGCGACCCGGCGGCACGGCATACGTCATCGACAACGACGCGACCCGCTCGACGTTCGGGCGGTGGTTCTCCCGCGCCTACCCGTCCTACGACCCGCTCGCCGTCGAGCGGTTCTGGGCCCGTCAGGGGTGGTCGCGTGAGCGGCTCACGATCCGCTGGGACTTCAGCACGCGCGAGGACTTCGAGGCGGTGGTGCGGATCGAGTTCCCCGAGACCGCTGCCGAGGGGATCCTGACCGAGCACGAGGGCACCGGCGTCGACTACGCCGTCGACCTGTGGTGGCGCCGGTTCTGAGGTCCGGGCTCACGGAGGTCCGGGGTCAGGGAGGTCTGGGCTCACGGAGGTCTGGACAGCGCGGCCGCCCCGGGACAGGGTGGGAGGAACCGGACACCCCGGACCCCCAGGAGGCACCATGACCGACCACGTCGCCACTGCGAGCACCACCGTCGAGGCCGACCCGGACCGGGTGTGGCGGGCCATGACGGATCCCAAGCTCGTCGCCGAGTACATGAGGGGCAGCGAGGTGGCCAGCGACTGGCAGCCCGGGAGCCCGATCACCTGGACCGGCGAGTGGGAGGGCAAGCCCTACCAGGACAAGGGTGAGGTGCTCCAGGCCGAGCCCGGCCGCCTCCTCGAGGTGACGCACTACAGCCCGATGACGGGCGCCGACGACGTGCCCGAGAACTACCACCGGGTGCGCTACGAGCTGTCGCCGTCCGGCGACTCCACGACGGTGCAGCTCACCCAGGACGGCTGCGACAGCGCCGAGCAGGCCGAGCAGTTCTCGCAGAACTGGCAGGGCATGCTCGACGGCCTCAAGAAGGTCGCCGAGCAGGGCTGAGCGTCGGGGCCCCGGCCAGGGCCCCGGCTCGGCGCGCCGCGCTCGGTGGCTCGGGCTCGTCGGGGCCTGTCGGCCCCGGGCCGTAGGTTGTCCGGCATGGCAGCGAAGGCATCCACGAAGGCGAGCGGGTTCCGCTGCTCCGAATGCGGCTGGACCACCGTCAAGTGGGTCGGTCGCTGTGGCGAGTGCCAGGCCTGGGGCAGTGTCAGCGAGATCGGCGCCGTCACCGTGCGCACCACCACGGCGACGCGGGTCGAGCGACCCGCGGTGCCGATCGGGCAGGTCGACGCGCGCCGGGCCGAGGCCCGCAGCACCGGAGTCAGCGAGTTCGACCGCGTGCTCGGTGGTGGGCTGGTGCCCGGGGCCGTGGTCCTCGTCGCGGGCGAGCCCGGCATCGGCAAGTCCACCCTCCTGCTCGACGTCGCCGCGCGCGCCGCCCGCGAGGACCGCGGCCGCACCGTCCTCTACGTCACCGGCGAGGAGTCTGCGGCCCAGGTCCGGATGCGCGCCGAGCGCATCGAGGCGATGGCGGCGTCCCTGTTCCTCGCGGCCGAGACCGACCTGGCGACCGTCCTGGGGCAGATCGAGGCGGTCCAGCCCGAGCTCGTCATCCTCGACTCGGTCCAGACCATCGCCAGTGGCGAGGTCGAGGGCGCGGCGGGAAACGTCAGCCAGGTGCGCGAGGTCGCGGCCTCCCTCATCCAGGTGGCCAAGTCCCGTGGCATCGCGGTCCTGCTCGTAGGCCACGTGACCAAGGACGGCTCGATCGCGGGGCCGCGCGTGCTCGAGCACCTCGTCGACGTCGTCGTGCAGTTCGAGGGCGACCGCCACTCCCGGCTGCGCCTCGTCCGCGCCGTCAAGAACCGCTACGGCCCCACCGACGAGGTCGGCTGCTTCGACCTGTCCGACGTGGGCATCGTCGGCTTGGCCGACCCCAGCGGGCTGTTCCTGTCGCGGGGCACGCTCAGCGTCCCCGGCACCTGTGTCACGGTGACGCTCGAGGGTCGACGCCCGCTGATGACCGAGGTGCAGGCCCTCGTCGCCAAGAGCGAGATCCCCACGCCCCGTCGAGCCACCAGTGGTCTCGACTCGGCCCGCGTCGCCATGATCATCGCCGTCCTGGCCAAGCGCGCGGGGGCTCCCATCGGCAACCAGGACGTCTACCTGTCCACGGTCGGGGGCGTCCGGCTCACCGAGCCGGCCTCCGACCTCGCGGTGGCGCTGGCCATCGCGAGCGCGGTCATGGACCGCCCGCTGGCCGACCACTCGATCGCCTTCGGCGAGCTCGGGCTGGCCGGCGAGCTCCGTCCGGTGACCGGCATACCGCGCCGGCTGGCCGAGGCCGCACGCCTCGGTTTCCGCACGGCCTACGTGCCCACCGGAGTCCTCGGTGGTGGGCCGATCCCCGAGGGCATGCAGGTCGTGGAGTGCGCCGACATCCGACGGGCGGTCGGCGCCGCGTTGCAGGCTGCGCCCGGTTAGACTCGCGCCAACCAGACCAGCGGCACCAAGGGGACATCGACGTGGATCTTCGCGAGGACGACGCGCTGCGCGCCACCCTCGCAGCGGTGGCACCCGGCACCGAGCTGCGCGATGGACTCGAGCGGATCCTGCGGGGTCGCACCGGTGCGCTGATCGTGCTCGGCTACGACCGCACGGTCGAGACGCTGGCGACCGGCGGCTTCCCGCTCGACATCGAGTTCTCCGCGACGCGGCTGCGCGAGCTGGCCAAGATGGACGGCGCCATCGTCTGTGACCGCGACGCCTCACGGATCCTGCGTGCGGCCACCCAGCTCGTCCCCGACCCGTCGATCGAGACCAGCGAGTCCGGCACCCGGCACCGCACCGCCGAGCGCGTCGCGAAGCAGACCGGCTACCCCGTCATCTCGGTGAGCCAGTCGATGCGCATCGTCGCGCTCTACGTCGACGGCCGACGCCACGTCGTCGAGGACTCCAGCGCGATCCTGTCCCGCGCCAACCAGGCCTTGCAGACCCTCGAGCGCTACAAGTCCCGCCTCGACGAGGTGACCGGCACGCTGTCTGCGCTCGAGATCGAGGACCTCGTGACCGTGCGCGACGTCGCGAGCGTCCTGCAGCGCCTCGAGATGGTGCGCCGGATCAGTGACGAGATCTCCGGCTACGTCGTCGAGCTCGGCGTCGACGGCCGGCTGCTCACCCTCCAGCTCGAGGAGCTCACCGGCGGCCTCGGCAACGACCGTGAGCTCGTGATCCGCGACTACCTGCCGCTCGCCAGGGGCAGCCTCACCGTCGAGCAGGCCCTCGCCGCGCTCGAGGAGCTCACCTCGACCGAGCTGCTCGACCTGTCGGCCGGCGCCAAGGCAGTGGGCTTCGCCATCGGTGGCGACGCCCTCGACTCGGCGGTGAGCCCTTGCGGCTACCGCCTGCTGACCAAGGTCCCCCGGCTGCCCGGCGCCATCGTCGACCGGCTCGTCGAGCACTTCGGCAGCCTCCAGAAGCTGCTCGCCGCCAACCTCGAGGAGCTCATGGACGTCGAGGGCGTCGGTGAGGGCCGGGCCCGCGCAGTCCGCGAGGGCCTGTCGCGCCTCGCCGAGTCGAGCATCCTCGAACGCTACGTGTGACCACCCGCATGGCCGGGTCGAGCTCTCCCGCCGTGCTGCACGAGCGCGTCCTCGAGTGGTACGACCACAACGCCCGTGACCTGCCCTGGCGACGTCCGGACGCCTCCCCGTGGGGGATCTTCGTGTCCGAGGTCATGCTCCAGCAGACTCCGGTAGTCCGGGTCGAACCCATCTGGCGAGAGTGGCTGGAGCGCTGGCCGTCGCCCGCCGACCTCGCGTCGGCCGCGCCCGGTGAGGCCGTCCGYGCCTGGGGGCGGCTGGGCTACCCCCGCCGSGCSCTGCGGCTGCACGCAGCCGCCGTCGCGATGGCCGAGCGCCACGACGGCCGGGTGCCGGCCACCGAGGCCGAGCTGCTGGCCCTGCCCGGAGTGGGCACCTACACCGCCGCCGCCGTCGCGACCTTCGCCTTCGGCGAGCGCACGACCGTCGTCGACACCAACGTGCGCCGCGTGCTCGCCCGCGTGGTCGGCGGACAGGCGTATGCCGCGCCGTCGCCGACGCGGTCCGAGCTCACCGTCGCGGCCGGGCTGGTGCCGGTCGAGCCCGAGCGCGCCCGCCGCTGGAGCGTCGCCGTCATGGAGCTCGGCGCGCTGGTCTGCGCGGCTCGCTCGCCCCGCTGCGCGGACTGCCCCGTCGCCGACCTGTGCGCCTGGCGCGCCGCGGGGCACCCCGCCCACACCGGGCCACCCCGGCGCGGTCAGGCGTGGCACGGCACCGACCGCCAGCTGCGCGGCGCGTTGCTGGCCGTGCTGCGCGACAGCGCCGGTCCGGTGCCGCGGTCGGCACTCGAGGCGGTGTCGGAGGACGTCGCCCAACGCGAACGCTGCCTCGACTCCCTCGTCGCCGACGGGCTGGTCGAGCCGCTGGCCCGGGGTCGCTACCGGCTGCCCGGCAGGCGCGAGGCGAGCTGATGTCCGGGCCGCACACCGACCACGAGCCCGGGGGAAACGGTCACGCCCCGCACGGGGACCTCGGCGACGAAAGCACGCCGCACACCGCGCGCAGCCGGGGCCGACGCACGGCGACGCTGGTCGGGAGAGGTGCCTCGCGGACGGGCCGGGTCCTCGGGCGCGGGACGCTCGCCGGGGCGAGGCTCGCCGGCCGCGGCGGTCGAGCAGGCGCTCGCAGGGCGCGCGCCTACACGCACAGCGCCGGGGCCGGTGAGAGCGGCCTCGCGCGAATCGTCGAGCTCCACTTCGTCAACGTCTGCGGCGACGCCGCCCTCACGGTCAGCCTCGCCGGCACCATCTTCGCGATCCCGACCGACGAGGCACGCGGTCAGGTCGCCCAGTTCCTGCTCCTCACCATGGCGCCGTTCGCCCTGCTCGCGCCGTTCATCGGGCCCCTGCTCGACCGCTTCCGGCACGGTCGACGCTGGGCGATCGGCACCACGCTGGCGCTGCGAGCCTTCCTCTGCTGGGTGCTGGCCGGAGCCGTCGCGGGCGGCTCACCGTGGCTGTTCCCGGCCGCCCTCGGGTGCCTGGTGGCCTCCAAGGCCTACGGGGTCACGCGGGCCTCCGCGGTGCCCCGGCTGCTGCCGCCGGGCTTCAGCCTCGTCAACGCCAACTCGCGCAACGCCCTCGCGGGGGTGGCCGGAATGGCCGTGGGCGGCGGCCTGGCTGGTGCCGCCGCGCGCATCGGGCCCGAGTGGTCCCTGCGCCTGGCGTTCCTCATCTACGTCGTGGGCACGGTCCTCGCCATCCGGCTGCCGTCCCGCGTCGACTCCGCGGTGGGCGAGCAGGACATCGAGGACACCGGCCCGATCCCCCTGCCTCGACGCGCCAGTGGGCGCCCCAGCCCCGGCCAGCGGCTGAGGTCGCGGTTGGCCGCGCTCCCGACGACCGTGCTGGCCGCGCTGTGCAGCGCGGTGGGCGCCCGCCTCCTGACCGGCTTCCTGACACTCTTCATGGCGTTCCTGATGCGCGAGCACCCGATCCCCGGACACAGCGGCACACTGGTCCTCGCGCTCGTCGTCGGCGCCGCCGGCACCGGCAACGCCCTGGGCACCGTGGTCGGCAACGCGCTGAGCCGGCTGCGTCCCGACGTCATCATCTCCGCCGCGCTGATCCTGGACGTCCTGGCGGCCGTGGCGACGGCGACGTTCTACTCGTTGTGGACGCTGCTGGCCCTGGGCCTGGTGGCCGGGCTCGCCGCGCAGCTGATCAAGCTCGGCAGCGACGCGGTCGTCCAGCGCGACATCGACGAGAACGTCCGTACCCGCGTCTTCGCGTGGTCCGAGACGGTGCTCCAGATCGCCTGGGTCGTCGGCGGGGGCATCGGCATCTCGCTGCCCCTCATCCCGCAGCTCGGCTTCGGGGTCATCGCCGGCCTGCTCGTGCTGGTGCTGGCAGCCAGCGTCCGGATCCGGGTGGTGTCGCGGCGCCATCACGGGCAAGGCGGGTCGGGCACGGCCGGCCCGGGACGAGGGCCTGGACCGGGACCGAGGCCCCGACCAGGACCCGCACCAGATCCCGGGTCGGGGCCGGGTTAGAGGGTGCGCAGCATCCTGGTGTTGCCGAGGGTGTTCGGCTTGACGCGCTCCAGGTCGAGGAACTCCGCCACGCCCTCGTCGTACGACCGCACCAGCTCGGCGTAGACCTCCGGGTCGACGGCTTGGCCCTCGATCACCGAGAAGCCGTGGGAGGTGAAGAAGTCGACCTCGAACGTCAGGCAGAACAGTCGCTGCACCCCCAGCGCCCGGGCGTCCTCGACGAGCGCGCCGAGGATCGCCGAGCCGACACCCCGCCCGAGAGCGGTGGGCGTCACCGCGAGGGTGCGGATCTCGGCGAGGTCCTCCCACATGACGTGCAGGGCGCCGCAACCGACCACGACGTCATCGACCTCTGCGACCCGGAACTGCTGCACCGACTCGTAGTAGGTGACGGCGTCCTTGGACACGAGCACCCGCGACTCGGCGAGCGGCCGCACCAGCTCACGGATGGCGCGCACGTCACTGGTGCGCGCGGCGCGCACCACGACTGGAGCGTCAGGCAAGCCGGCCGTCCTTCATGTCGCGGAAGGCCGACTTCGCCGCGCCTCCCAGCAGGACGACCGACTGGCCACTGCGGGTGCCGACCGACCCCGTTGCCGTCTTGATCCTGACCGATGCCGGGTTGGTGAGGTAGACACCGGCGCACAGGTTGAGGATCTCGTCGACGGAGAGGTTGGTGGCGACGTGCGGACCGATCTTGGAGAGGAACTTCGGCAGCGCCGCGGGACCGGCCTTGGCCGCCATGACCATGCCGGCCTTGATCAGCCGGCTCTGGTTGGCGGAACGACCGAAGTCACCGTTGGACAGGTGCTTGCGCTCCCGGGCGAAGGCGAGCGCGTGCTCGCTGTTGAGCCGGTTGGTCCCGGCCTTGACGATCTGGAAGCCGTCGACGCTCTTGAGCGCGGAGGTCACCGTGATGGTGATGCCGCCGACCGCCGAGACGAGGCCACGGAAACCCTTGAACCCGGTGACGACGTACCCGTCGATGGGGATGCCGGCAGCGCGGGCGACGGTCGCCGTCTGCGCCTTGGCGCCGCCGTACGCCAAGGCCGCGTTGATCTTCGACGTGCCACCGGTGGTCAGGGAGACCCAGGAGTCGCGGGGGATGCCGACGATCCCGCCGACACCCTTGCCGTCGACCCCGATGATCTGGAGGGCGTCGCCACGGCACTTCTCGACCGGCTGTCTGGTGCGGGCGTCCGAGCCGATCGCGAGCACCCGCATGGACTTCATCGGCGGACGGGCGACCCCCAGCGACGGCCACCAGCCACCGACCACGGTCCAGCCCTTGCCCTTGGTCAGCAGGGTGACGTCCTTGCCCACGGTCACGACGGCGACCGGCGTGCCCTTCCAGGTGCCGGTCGAGCCGCCCACGGTGACGGCCTTGCCGAACGGCTTGCGCTTGCGAAGGGCCGCGGCGACTGCCCCACCGGACGGCACGGAACCACCGATGTACAGGGCCGAGATCACGGCGAGCAGGTCGGCCGGCAGCCCGGCGCCAGTGGCGGCCGGCTTCGGCGGGGCGCTCGCGGTCGTCGTCGACGGGGCCGCCGGGGCAGCCTTCGACGGCTCGTCCTTGGAGCACGCAGCGGTCAGGAGGGGAGCGGCCAGCAGGCCTGCGAGCAGGGGGCGACGGGTCAGCTTCGGCAAATCCACGGGGCCACAGTACGTCGGCGCCGGGCCCCGGACGCACAACGGCGCGTCCGTGGGACGCACCACTTTCCCGCCCTTGCGGCCGGGCACGACATACGGGTGGCGCGGCCCGGAACAGGGTTCCGGACCGCGCCACGCACGTCGACCTGCAGGTATGCCGCCCGCTCAGCGCGAGCGGGGCGTCACTTCAGGGTGTAGGCCGGCTGCGACTGGACGTTGAGGGTGTCCATCGGCACGGTCGCGGCCTTCCTGAGGCTCGGGTCGGTGATCTTCAGGACGTCGAAGCCCTTGCCGAGGTCCGAGGAGTAGACGTGGCCCTTGTAGTAGTACGACGACCACGTGCCGCCACCGCCACCCCCGACGCCACCGTTGGGACCACGCTCGAAGTAGCCGATCTCGCGGGGGTTGTCGGAGTCGGTGAAGTCCCAGAAGGACGTGCCACCCATGTACCAGGACTGCACCATGACGTCGCGGCCCTGGACGGGGATGAGCGACCCGTTGTGGGCGACACAGTTCTCGGAGCTGTTCTGGTGCCGCGGGATCTTGTAGTACGACCGGAACGTGAGCTTCTTGTCAGCGCTCAGGTCGTAGATGCCGTTGGCGCCGCGGGTCGGGCCGACCTGCGCGTTGCAGGTGGCCGCTCCGCCACCGCCGAGCTCGTCGGTGAAGACGACCTTGGTGGCCTTCTGGTTGAACGTGGCCGAGTGCCAGAACGCGAAGTTCACGGTGTCACGGACGCGCTCGATGACCTTGGGGTTCACCGGGTCGGCGATGTCGAGGATGATCCCGTCACCCATGCAGGCGCCGGCCGCGATCTTCTTGGCCGGGTAAGCCGTGATGTCGTGGCAGCCGGAGGTGTTGGTGTAGCCACCGTCGGGGAAGAGGTTCGGCTCGGCCACCACGCTGGCGGTCGTCGGCGCCGACTTCGGCACCTCGACGATCGAGATCGAGTCGTGCGGCGGCGCGCAGTCCGGGAAGGTCTCGTTGGGCGCGTAGCTCGAGACGTAGAGGTAGTCGCTCGAGGCGCCGGGGATCAGCGTGTGCGTGTGCGACCCGCAGGAGGTCTCGACCGACTTGATGTACCGCGGGTTCGTGACGTCGGAGATGTCGAAGATCTTGATGCCCTCCCACGAGGTCTTGATCGTCGCCGACTGGGCCACCGAGGTGCACGAGTCGTCGGACCGCGACGAGTCCGTGGACAGGTACAGCAGGTTGCCCGAGACGCTGATGTCGTTCTGCGAGCCGGGGCAGTTGACCTGGGCCACCATCGTCGGCGAGGCGGGGTTGGTCACGTCGTAGACGACGAAGCCGTTGTAGTTGCCGACGAACGCCTTGTCTCCCTGGAACGCGAGGTCGGAACCTGTCGCGCCCGCCAGGGGGCCGCTGTGCGGGATGTTCTTGAGGTGCTCGACGTTCTTGCTGCGGCCCACCTCGTCGGGGGCCAGCTGGGTGCCGGACTTGCCCACGCCGTCGGCGGCGAAGGCTGCCGCGGCAGGGACGGTGAGGGCCAGCACGGCAGTGGTGCAGACCAGACTGCTACGCCATTTCATCAGGGTTTCTCCTCCTGTCGAGCGCGCCCGGTGCGGCCGGACGCTGCCGATTTGTCCACCCTCACGGAGGTTTGACCCCCATCTCAAGGGCGATTACGTCCGGATTGCGTAAATAAGTGCGTTTAGGGTGTGGTCATGGCGAACTGGTACCCGGCGACCCGCGTGGCCCCGCTGACGCTGGCCGCTGTCCTGGCAGCGACCCTGCTCTGCAGCGCCTGCTCGGGCGACGGCTCGGCGACCCCCGCGCCCACGGCGACCTCCCCGACGGCCCCCGTGATCCAGCCCGGCAAGCCCGGTGCCCCCAACACCTCACTGACCGGCAGCGCGGCCCTGCCGTCCGCCACCGGGGCCCCGAAGGCCGCCGACGTGGCGTTCATGCAGGACATGATCGTCCACCACGCCCAGGCGGTCGTCATGGTCGGTCTCGTCAAGGACCAGCTCACCGACACCCAGGTCAGGGCGCTGTCGGCCCGCATCGCCGAAGAGCAGCGCCCGGAGATCGACGCCATGGCCAGGTGGCTGGAGGCCAAGGGGCAAGAGGTCCCGCCGCAGGCGAAGAACCCGCAGTTCGGGGTCAACGACAGCCACCACGCCGGCATGCCCGGCATGGCGACCAGGGCCCAGCTCACCGAGCTGTCGAGGGCACGTGGCACCGCCGCGGACCAGCTGTGGCTGAAGCTGATGGTCGCCCACCACGCAGGCGCCCTGCGGATGGTGCTCGACCAGCACCGCGACGGCGTCGACGAGGTCGTCACCCAGCTGGGCGACGAGATCCACGTGACGCAGTCGGTCCAGATCGGTCAGATGCGCGAGATGCAGGACCGGCTGGCCTGACCMGCCCCGCCGCGACGCCCGCAGAGCGCCCGGCGACCACTGCGCAGCGCACCCGCACGCGCAACGGCCCGGAACCGTGGTGGTTCCGGGCCGTTGCAGTGGGTGTGCCGCGTGGTGACCACGCGGCATACCGGATCAGCTGTCAGCCGGCGTCGGCTGCGTCCCCGACGGTCTCGACGACGGGCAGCTCGATGCTGCCCGGGTGGGGCGTGCCGACGAAGGTGAACGTCGCGGCCTTGCCCTCGCCCTCGGCGTTGACGAGCACCAGCTCGCCGGCCTTGAGCTCGCCGTAGAGGATCTTCTCGGACAGGACGTCCTCGATCTCGCGCTGGATGGTGCGACGCAGCGGGCGCGCACCGAGCACGGGGTCGTAGCCCTTCTTGGCCAGGACGTTCTTGGCCTCGAGGGTGAGCTCGATGCCCATGTCCTTGTCCTTGAGCCGCTTGTCGAGCTTGGCGATCTCGAGGTCGACGATCGCGACGATCTCCTCCTGCGTGAGCTGGGGGAAGACGATGATGTCGTCGACGCGGTTGAGGAACTCGGGACGGAAGTGCTGCTTGAGCTCGTCCGTCACCTTGTTCTTCATGCGCTCGTAGTCACTGCGGGTGTCGGCACCGGCCGAGAAGCCGAGCGAGCCCTTGGTGATGTCACGGGTGCCGAGGTTGGTCGTCATGATGATGACGGTGTTCTTGAAGTCGACCATCCGACCCTGCGAGTCCGTGAGCCGGCCGTCCTCGAGCACCTGCAACAGCGTGTTGAAGATGTCGGGGTGGGCCTTCTCGACCTCGTCGAAGAGCACGACCGAGAACGGCTTGCGGCGGACCTTCTCGGTGAGCTGGCCGCCCTCCTCGTAGCCGACGTAGCCGGGAGGCGAGCCGAACAGCCGCGAGACGGTGTGCTTCTCGGAGAACTCCGACATGTCGAGCTGGATGAGGCTGTCCTCGTCACCGAAGAGGAACTCGGCAAGCGTCTTGGCGAGCTCGGTCTTACCGACACCGGTGGGGCCGGCGAAGATGAACGAGCCACCGGGACGGCGCGGGTCCTTGAGCCCGGCACGGGTGCGCCGGATCGCCTGGGACATCGCCTTGATGGCGTCGTCCATGCCGACCACGCGCTTGTGCAGCTCGTCCTCCATGTGGAGCAGTCGGCTGGACTCCTCCTCGGTGAGCTTGAAGACCGGGATGCCCGTGCTGGCGGCCAGGACCTCGGCGATGAGCTCCTCATCGACCTCGGCCACGACGTCCATGTCGCCGGACTTCCACTGCGCCTCGCGCTCGGCCTTGGCGGTGAGCAGCTTCTTCTCGTCGTCGCGCAGGCTGGCGGCCTTCTCGAAGTCCTGGCCGTCGATGGCCGACTCCTTCTCGAGGCGCACCGCGGCGATCTTCTCGTCGAACTCACGCAGGTCCGGCGGGGCGGTCATGCGACGGATGCGCAACCGCGCGCCTGCCTCGTCGATGAGGTCGATCGCCTTGTCGGGGAGGAAGCGGTCGTTGATGTAGCGGTCGGCGAGGTTGGCCGCGGAGACGAGGGCGCCGTCGGTGATGGACACCCGGTGGTGCGCCTCGTAGCGGTCGCGCAGGCCCTTGAGGATCTCGATCGCGTGGCTGAGCGTCGGCTCGGCGACCTGGATCGGCTGGAAGCGACGCTCGAGCGCCGAGTCCTTCTCGATGTGCTTGCGGTACTCGTCGAGCGTGGTGGCGCCGATCGTCTGGAGCTCACCGCGGGCCAGCATCGGCTTGAGGATGCTGGCGGCGTCGATCGCGCCCTCGGCGGCACCCGCACCCACGAGGGTGTGGATCTCGTCGATGAACAGGATGATGTCGCCGCGGGTGCGGATCTCCTTGAGGACCTTCTTGAGCCGCTCCTCGAAGTCACCGCGGTAGCGGCTGCCGGCCACGAGCGCGCCGAGGTCGAGGGTGTAGAGCTGCTTATCCTTGAGGGTCTCGGGCACCTCGCCCTTGACGATGTCCTGGGCCAGGCCCTCGACGACGGCGGTCTTGCCGACGCCGGGCTCGCCGATAAGGACGGGGTTGTTCTTGGTGCGGCGGGACAGCACCTGCATGACCCGCTCGATCTCCTTCTCGCGCCCGATGACCGGGTCGAGCTTGCCCTCGCGGGCGGCCTGGGTGAGGTTGCGACCGAACTGGTCGAGGACGAGCGACCCCGCGGGGGTGCCCTCCTGCTGGACCCCGGCGCCGACGCCGGCGCCCGAGCCGCCCTCCTTGCCCTGGTAGCCGGAGATGAGCTGGATGACCTGCTGCCGCACGCGGTTGAGGTCGGCGCCCAGCTTGACGAGGACCTGGGCTGCGACGCCCTCGCCCTCGCGGATGAGGCCGAGCAGGATGTGCTCGGTGCCGATGTAGTTGTGGCCGAGCTGGAGCGCCTCGCGCAGGCTCAGCTCGAGGACCTTCTTCGCACGCGGCGTGAAGGGGATGTGGCCGCTGGGGGCCTGCTGACCCTGGCCGATGATCTCCTGGACCTGCTCGCGGACCGACTCCAGCGAGATGCCGAGGCTCTCGAGAGCCTTGGAGGCGACGCCTTCACCCTCGTGGATGAGGCCGAGCAGGATGTGCTCCGTGCCGATGTAGTTGTGGTTGAGCATGCGCGCTTCTTCCTGCGCGAGCACCACGACCCGACGGGCCCGGTCGGTAAACCGCTCAAACATCTCTTCTGCTCCTGCCTATCGAGATCACCTCGATGCTATCCGTGTTACCTGACCGTGGCGCACGCCTTCTGGCTTCCGATACGAGATCGGGACGAACCGTCCCTGCGGCCAGACCGCCCCGCCTCGCCACGTCAGGTACTCATGCCGCACAACGCGGGGTCCCCACGGCCTGTTCCCCGCCCTGAGCCGAGTCGGCTCATGTTCGCCGTGAGCGGACGCGAGCCGGCCGGACAGGGCCGGACGGGACGGGCCGGACGGGACGGGCCGGACGGGACGGCGGGTATGCCGGGTGGCGACCACCCGGCATACCCGGCCTCAGGCCCCGGGGCCCTTCTTGCGCACCTCGTCGACCTGGGCCATCGCCTCGCGCAGCTCGGCGAGCCAGCTGTCGGAACGTTCGCCGACGAGCTTGACGCACCAGGCGAGGGCGTCGGCGCGCGAGCGCGCGACCCCGGCCTCGACGAGGGTGTCGAGGACCTGGCGCTCGGGCTGGCGCAGCCGGGTCATCACGGGAGCCGCGAGGTGCGTGAAGAGGGTCTCCTCGTCACCGACCCGGACGGCCCACGAGACCTTCTTGCCGCTCAGGTGCTCGAGCTCGCGGGCGATCTCGATGCGGCGCTCGCGGGTCTCCTCGCGGAAGGTCGTGGCCCTGCCCTTGGCGGCCAGGCCGCGCTCGGTGGCGTCGGCGTCGTCGGGCAGGTCGGGGGCGGCGAGGTCGCCGCGGATGATGAGCTCGTCGCGGTCACGGGAGATCTCGACGGGGCCGGTGAACCAGTCCTGCGGGAGGCGGCCGGCCAGCCAGGCCTCGGCAGTGGTGCGCTGTGTCATGCAACGACGATTACATGATTACAGCGCATGCACCAGAGCCGTCCGCTCAGGGCGAAACAGCAGGGCTACGCCTCCTTCGGTCTCCGGTCGCTGATCCGCCTGGCCTTGCCCAGCGAGCGCTCGAGGGCGTGCGGGTCGAGCACCTCGACCTGCACCGTCACGCCCACGTGGTCCTTGACCCGCCGCTGCAGCTCGCGAGCCATCGCGGTCCGCGCCGACCCGCTGCTCGCGGCGTGGGCCGCCTCGACCTGCACGGTCAGCTCGTCCATCCGTCCGGGGCGGGTCAGGACGCACAGGTAGTGCGGGGCCAGCCCATTGACCGCCAGCAGGTGCTCCTCGATCTGTGACGGGAAGACGTTCACCCCGCGCACGATCATCATGTCGTCGGTCCGCCCGGTGATCTTGGCCATCCGGCGGAACTGCGGGTACGCCGTGCCGGGCAGCAGCCTCGTGAGGTCCCTCGTGCGGTAGCGCACCACGGGCATCGCCTGCTTCGTCAGCGACGTGAACACCAGCTCGCCCTCCTCACCGTCGGGCAGGACCTCGCCGGTGACCGGGTCGATGACCTCGGGATAGAAGTGGTCCTCCCAG
Source organism: Pedococcus sp. P2_E4 (assembly GCF_056403935.1). Classification (NCBI taxonomy): domain Bacteria; kingdom Bacillati; phylum Actinomycetota; class Actinomycetes; order Micrococcales; family Intrasporangiaceae; genus Pedococcus; species Pedococcus sp. P2_E4. The sequence goes on from NZ_JBFUEO010000023.1 coordinate 18,898, forward strand.
ATGTGCAGGCCGTCCTGGGTCTGCCCCGACTCCTGCGAGACCCCGGGACCCATGACCTCCGAGAGCCCGTAGATGTCGACGGCCCGGATGTTGCTGCGCTCCTGCACCTCCTGGCGCATCTGCTCCGTCCACGGCTCGGCGCCGAAGATCCCGATCTCGAGGGAGGTGTCCTTGGGGTCGACGCCCTGGGCCTCCATCTCGTCGAGGATGGCGAGGAAGTACGACGGCGTCACCATGACGATCCGCGGCTGGAAGTCGACGATGAGCTGGACCTGCCGCTCGGTCATGCCGCCGCTGACCGGCACGACGGTGCAGCCGAGCCGCTCCGCGCCGTAGTGCGCGCCCAGTCTCCCGGTGAACAACCCGTAGCCGTAGATGACGTGCAGCAGGTCGCCCGGTCGTCCACCTGCCGCCTCGATCGAGCGCGCCATGACCTCGGCCCACGTGTCGATGTCGTCGCGGGTGTAGCCGACCACCGTCGGCTTCCCCGTCGTGCCGCTCGAGGCGTGCACCCGCACGACCTGGTCACGTGGAACGGCGAACATCCCGAACGGGTAGTTGGCCCGCAGGTCGGCCTTGCCGGTGAAGGGGAAGCGCGCCAGGTCGCCCAGCTCGCGCAGGTCGTCCGGCGACACCCCGGCATCGTCGAAGGCCGCGCGGTAGTGCGGCACGTTGTCGCATGCGTGGCGCAGGCTCCAGCGCAGCCGGTCCAGCTGGAGCTCGCGCAGTTCCGAGGTGGTGGAGACGACGGTGTCCATGCCCGCGATCCTCGCACCGGGCGACGAGGTGGGGTATGCCGCGTGGCCGGCCACGCGGCATACCCACGCCGGAGGTGCGCGGGCCGAACCTGCCGCGCGCACGCCCGAACCTGAGAACTTCCCGTGAATCCGCTGCAGCCGTGTCGCCCCACCCTGATCGGACGTACGCTCGCAAAGGTGGACCGGCTGGGCGCACCGCAGGTCGTCGCACCACCCCCCGGGGCAGTGGCCGACGAACCGCCGCGCGCCCCGCGCCGGCAGCCGTCCCGCAGGATCCTCCTGACCGCCCTCGTGGCGATCGCCCTCGTGGCCGTCGCCGTCTTCGCCCTGACGCGCGGCCCGGCCACACCACCCCTCACGACCGCCGACGTCGACAAGGCCGTCAGCCAGGGCCTCGAGAAGGCCCAGGAGGACGCCGCGAAGGCGCCGGCGGATGCCACCGTCGCCTACCAGGTCGTCCAGCCCTCCCTCGTCCGGGTCGCGACCTCGACCGCGACGGGCACGGGTACGGGCGCGGGCGTGGTCATCAACGCCGACGGCTCCGTCCTCACGGCACTGCACGTCGTCGACGGCGCCCGGTCCGTCGAGGTCACGTTCAGCGACGGCACCCGCTCGCCCGCCCGGGTCGCCGAGAAGGACGAGGCCACGGACATCGCGGTGCTCTCCGTCGACGAGCTGCCCCAGGTGGTCGTCCCCGCGGTCATGGGGGGCGGCCCGCAGGTCGGCGACCCGGTGTTCGCCCTCGGCCACCCGCTCGGGCTGCGGGGCTCGCTGTCCGCCGGCGTCGTGTCAGCCCTCGACCGCAACATCCAGGTCGCCTCGAACCGCACCCTCGAGGGCCTCATCCAGTTCGACGCAGCGGTCAACCCCGGCAACTCCGGGGGGCCGCTGCTCAACAAGGCCGGCCAGGTCGTCGGCATCGTGACCGGGCTGGCGAACCCGTCGGAGCAGAACTTCTTCGTCGGCATCGGCTTCGCCGTGCCGATCGCCACGGCCGGCGGAGTCGCCGGCGGACCCGCCCAATAGCCAGGCCACCCAGCACAGCCCATCCAGCCCCCGCCCACAGGAGAGCCCATGGACCCCCACCGACCCGAGCTCGGCCGGCAGCACCCGCTGGAGCAGGCGCTGTACGAGGTGAAGAAGACGATCGTCGGGCAGGACGAGCTGCTCGAGCGGATGCTCGTCGCGCTGCTCGCCCGAGGCCACCTCCTCGTCGAGGGGGTGCCCGGCCTGGCCAAGACGATGGCCATCAAGACGCTGGCCAAGGCCATCGGTGGCGAGTTCCAGCGCATCCAGTTCACGCCGGACCTCGTGCCCGCGGATGTCATCGGCACCCGTATCTACAACCAGAAGGCCGGTGAGTTCCAGGTCTCGCTCGGGCCCGTGTTCGCCAACCTCGTCCTCGCCGACGAGGTCAACCGCGCCCCGGCCAAGGTGCAGAGCGCCCTGCTCGAGGTCATGCAGGAGCGCCAGGTCACCATCGGCCGCGAGACCTTCACGGCCCCCGACCCCTTCCTCGTGATGGCCACCCAGAACCCCATCGAGTCCGAGGGCACGTACGCCCTGCCCGAGGCGCAGGTCGACCGCTTCATGCTCAAGACGATGGTCGGGTACCCCTCTGCCTCGGAGGAGTTCGTCGTCGTCGAGCGCATGACCACGACCTTCGAGGCGGCGCAGAAGGTGCTGGAGCCGGGCCAGCTGGTCGAGTTCCAGAAGAGGGCCGACGCCGTCTACGTCGACCCTGCGGTGATCGAGTATGCCGTCCGGCTCACCACGGCGACCCGGGCACCGGACACCGTGGGCCTGCCGGACCTCGCCCGTTACCTGTCGTTCGGGGCGAGCCCTCGCGCCTCGATCAACCTGGTGCTCGCGGGCAAGGCCCTCGCCTTCCTGCGGGGGCGGGACTTCGCCCGCCCGCAGGACCTGCGCGACCTCGCGCTCGACGTGATGCGGCACCGGCTGGTCCTGTCGTACGAGGCGCTCGCCGAGAGCGTCACGGCCGACGACCTGCTCGCCCCGATCCTCGCCGCGGTGACCATGCCCGAGGAGCCCATGCGCGACCGTCGCCAGCAGCCCGGCCCCACCCCGGAGGTCCAGTGGACCGGCCAGCACCGCTGAACGCCGAACGGCTCCTGCGCCGGCTCGAGTGGCGCGTCGTGCGCCGGCTCGACGGCCGGCTGCAGGGCGACTACCGCACGATGTTTCGCGGGAGCGGCGTCGACTTCACCGACCTGCGCGAGTACGAGCCGGGCGACGACCTGCGGCACATCGACTGGAACGTCACGGCGCGGATGGACACGCCCTTCGTCCGGGAGTACGTCGAGGACCGCGAGGTGACTGCCTGGCTCCTGCTCGACCGCTCGGCGTCCATGGCCTTCGGGCCCGTCGACCGCCAGAAGTCGTTGGTGCTGGCCGAGATCGCGACGACCATCGCGCACATCCTCGTCCGCGGCGGCAACCGGGTCGGCGCGGCGATGTACGACGGCACGATCTCGACGATCCCGCCCGGGCAGGGCCGCAACCAGGTGCTGCGGATCAGCCAGGCGCTGCTGCAGCCGGCGTCCGACACCGCTGGCTGGGAGACCGGTGGCAAGGCGTCCCGCACGTCCGGCAGGGCGTCCCGCACGTCCGGCAGGGCGTCCCGCACGTCCGGCAGCACCGACCGCGACCGGGCCACCACCGACCTGGGGGCGCTCCTGCGCGCCGCACTGGGCCTGGCCCGACGGCGGTCCGTGCTGGTCATCGTGTCGGACTTCATCACCCAGCCCGGGTGGGAACGCCCGCTGGCACTGCTCGCCCGACGCCACGACGTGGTGGCCATCCAGGTCGTCGACCCGCGCGAGTCCGAGCTGCCGGCGGTGGGCATGGTCTACGTCGAGGACCCCGAGACCGGCGAGCAGATCTTCGTCGACACCGACGACCCCGTGTTCCGACAGAGCCTGCACGACCTCGCTGCACAGCGTCAGGACGAGCTGGTCGCCGCTGCCCGACGGGCTGGGACCGAGATCCACGTCGTCGCGACGGACGACGACCTCGTCCGCGCCCTGGCGAGGATCTCCGACCTGCGCAAGCGGAGACGGCGATGAGCTTCGAGTGGCCCTGGGTCCTGTGGTGCCTCCTGACGGTGCCGCTGCTCGTCGTCGCCTACCGGCGCCAGCTGCGGCGGGCGCAGGAGCGGCGTGAGCGGCTGGCCGCGACGGGCATCGTGGCGCCCGGCGCGGGTCGCCCCGACCGGCTGCGCCACGTTGGTCCCCTGCTGCTGCTCGGGGCCCTGACCCTGCTGCTGCTGTCACTCGCCCGGCCGAGCGCGACCGTCGCCGAGCCGCACCGGGAGGGCACCATCGTCCTCGCCTTCGACGTGTCCAACAGCATGGCCGCCAAGGACGTGAGCCCCACGCGGCTCGAGGCGGCCAAGGCAGCTGCCAGGGACTTCGCCGCGAAGCAGCCGGCCAGCATCCGGCTCGGGATCGTGGCCTTCGGGGACTCGGCGGTGATCACCCAGCGACCGACCGACGACCGCACGGCGGTGCGCGCCGCGATCGACCGGCTGCGGCCCGAGGGAGGCACCGCCCTCGGCCGCGGCATCGCCGCCTCGCTCAGCGCCATCGCCGGTCGCACCATCACCGTCGACGAGGACACCGCCGAGGGAGGCCTCGACGACGCCGACATCGGCTACTACGGGTCGGCGGCGGTCGTCCTGCTGTCGGACGGCGAGAACACCACCGACCCCGACCCCCAGGTCCTGGCGGAGCTGGCGTCGACGGCCGGGGTGCGCATCCACACGATCGGTCTCGGCAGCCCGCAAGGCGCAGTCCTCGACGTGGACGGCTTCCAGATCTCCACGCGCCTCGACGAGCAGACCCTGACGCAGATCGCCGACACCACCGACGGCAGCTACCACGCCGCGGGCGACGCCGCCGCGCTCGGCAAGGTCTACGACTCCATCGACCTGGCCTGGACTGCCCGCACCGAGCAGCGCGAGGTGACGTCGTGGTTCGCCGCCGCAGCGGCGCTGCTCCTGCTGGGCGGCGCGGGGATCTCGGTCCTGCGGTCCGGACGGGTGATCTGACGTGACGTTCTCCCTGCCCTACGCGCTGCTCGGTCTGCTGGCCGTGCCCCTCCTCGTGGCGGCATACCTCTGGCAGCTGCGGCGACGCCGCCGCGACGCCGTGCGGTTCTCCAACGTCGCCCTGATCCGCGCGGCGCTGCCCCGGCAGCGCCGCTGGAAGCGGCACGTCCCGATCGGCCTGGTGCTGGCCAGCCTCGTCCTGCTCGGCCTGGCCGCCGCGCGCCCGCAGGTCCGGGCGCAGGTGCCCACGTCCAGCTCGGCGGTCATCCTCGCCGTCGACGTGTCCGGCTCCATGTGTGCCACCGACGTCGAGCCGAACCGCCTTGCGGCAGCGCAGGAAGCGGTGGCGCGGTTCATCGAGAAGCAGGACGAGCGCACCCGCATCGGGCTCGTCGTGTTCTCGGGCTTCGCCCAGGTCGCGGTGGCGCCCACGACCGATCACGACGAGCTGAACCAGGCCGTGGAGACGCTCACCACCGGCCGGGGCACGACCATCGGCGCCGCCATCCTCAAGTCCATCGACGCCATCGCCGAGATCAACCCGGATGTCGCCCCTGCCGACGGTGGCGCTTTCAACCCGGACTCCGGCGACACCAACCCCGGCGAGGTCACGCCCGGCCAGCCGAGCCCGGGGCCGACCGGCGCCGACCCGGGGACGAGCCCGGCCACGGTCGCCCCCGAGATCATCGTGCTGCTGACGGACGGCGCCAACACCCGTGGCATCACCCCCGAGGAGGCCGCCAAGCAGGCTGCGGCCCGCGGGGTCAGGGTCTTCCCAATCGGCTTCGGCACCACCGAGCCCACGCAGATGGTCTGCACGCGCGCCCAGCTGGGAGGTGGCCTGTTCGACGGACCACCCGGTGGCTTCCGCGGAGGCCTCGGCCCGGGCGGGCGCAACTTCCTGGTCGTGGACGAGGAGGCGCTGCAGACCGTCGCGCGGACCACGGGTGGCGAGTACTTCAAGGCCAGCGACGCCGACCAGCTCCAGGGCGTCCTCGACGACCTGCCCAAGCACGTCGACCTGCAGGAGCGGGACGTCGAGATCAGTGCCGGCTTCGCCGGGCTGGCGGCGCTCCTGCTGCTGCTCGGGCTGTGGCTCGCCGGCCGGTGGAGCACCGGCCCCCGCTGACGCGGGTGCCACCAGCGGGTCCGGGTCACGTCACCCAGCCCATGCCCGTGCGCCTGGCCCACGAGGGGTCGTGGGCCAGGCGCACTGGCGTGGGCCGGGCGCGGTGACGTGCCCTAGGCGGGCAGCGCTGCCCGGTGTCGCTCGGCGTGGGCGGCGACCTTGGCGCGGTTGCCGCAGGACCGCATGCTGCACCAGCGCCGCCGACCGCGCGGATCGAGGAAGAGCCATCCGCACTCGTGGCCGGGGCAGGCGCGGACGGCGGAGAGGTCCTCGGTGGTCACGGCGTGGGCTGCCGCCCAGGCGACGGCCGACAGGGGTCGGTCGAGTCCGCCCCCGACGTCCCAGTGCGGCCGGGCGCCTGGCACGAGGTGCAGCTGGGTCAGCGCCGGCTGCAGCAGTCGCGCGAAGGCGTCCATCGCCCGCCGGTCGTAGGGGTCCAGCAGGACCGCGCGCAGCCTGGCCCGCAGGGTGCGGGCCTGCACCACGATCTGCTCGGCGTCCCGCGGTCGGGTGGCGGCGCGTCGCCGCAACGCGGCCACGGCAGGGGCGTCCAGGAGGCCGGCCTGCTCGGTGAAGACAGCCAGGTGGTCGTAGGTCTTGAGGTACTCGCCGCCTGCCGCTTCCCCCCACCCCGCATAGGTGTTGACGAAGTCCAGGGCGGGGTCGCCGCCGACCGGCCGCGGCAGCACGAGTCCGCGAACCTCCACCCAGTACGGACCATCGACCACGCTTGACGACTCCTTCGACGCACTAACCGTTTGGTTGATGTTAACCGGTTAGGTGCTGTCTTCACCAGAGGCGCCCCCGCGGCGAGTGGGTCAGCGGCGGCGCTGGCAGCGGCCGCACCAGAACAGGTTGCGGCCACCCACGACCCGGGTGCGGACCTTCGACCCGCAGACGCGGCACGGCTCGCCCTGGCGCTTGTAGACGTAGGACAGCCGTTCGGTCAGGCGGTCCACCTCGCCGGCCTCGACCTCGGCCCGGATCTGCTCGACCTGCTCCGCGACCGTGACGATCTTGCCGGTCGCCACCCCCAGCGGCAGCAGGCCGACCAGGTCGAGCCAGATCGCGTCCCACGACGAGCGCCGGAGCTCGCGGCCGGGCCGGAACGGGTCGATGCGCTGCCGGAACAGCACCTCGCTGCGATAGACGTTGCCCACGCCCGCGAGGACGGACTGGTCCATCAGCAGCTCGGCGACCGACTTGCCGCTGCGCGAGATCTTGCGCCAGGCCAGCTCCGGATCTGGTTCTGGCCGTAGGGGATCCGGCCCGAGGCGGGAGGTCACGGCCTCGACCTGGTCGGGCGTGATCACGGCACACAGGTTGGGCCCGCGCAGGTCCGCCACGTGTTCGTCGGTGGCGAGCCGGAGGCGCACCTGCCCCACCACCGGGACCTCCCCGGCATACGACCGCTCGTCGATCGTGAAGGTGCCGATCAGCCCGAGGTGCACGTGCAACCAGGCATCGTCCTCGAACTCGGCGAACAGGTGCTTGCCCCACGACGTCGCGTGGACGAAGGTCCGACCCGACAACAGCGCCGCCCCCGCGGCGAACTTCCCCTGGGGGCTGCTCGCCACCGGGCGGGTGCCCCGGAAGGCCGAGTCGAGGTCGCGGGCCAGCGCGAACAGGGTGTGGCCTTCGGGCATGGCCCCATCATGACCTGCTCCTACACTGCGTCACATGGCGGCCACCGAGACGCGACTCCTGCTCCTCGGCACGGTCATGCTCTTCGAGCCGGTCAACGGCTACCAGCTGCGCCGCGAGCTGCTGTCCTGGCAGGTCGAGGACTGGGCCCACGTCAACCCCGGCTCGATCTACTCCGGACTGGCGACCCTGGCCCGGCAGGGCAACCTCGACCGACACGACCTGGTCGACGGCACCCGCGAGGTGGCGGTCTACACCAGCACGACGCAGGGTCGGCGGGAGTTCGACCGGCTCTGGAGGGCAGCGGTCGAGACCGTCGACGTGCTCTCGCCCCTGCCCTTCCACACGGCCATGGCGCTCATGCCCCTCGTCGGCCGGGGCGCCGTCCGGGACGCACTGCAGGCCAGGCTCGCGGCCATGGACGCCAAGGCGCGCGACCAGCTGGCCCAGAACCCCCCGGTCGAGGCCGTCCCCCCGCACGTCCGGGCGCTGGCCGACCTCTGGATGGGGCTCGGGCAGACCGAGCGCGAGTGGCTCGTGGACCTGCTCGGACGAGTCGACCGGGGCGAGCTCGAGCTCAAGGGTGAGCCCGTGAGCTGGCAGGCGCCCGCCGACGACCCGGGGTGGCAGATGGCCAGCGACCGCACCCGCTACCTCGAGCTCATCTCCCGGCGCCGCTGAGTCTCGTCACTGGCCGTGGCACCGGAGCGGGCCGCGCCGGCGATGAGTTCCTGTCGGCGCGCGGGTCTACCCTCTCGGATGCTGCTGAGCTGGGCATTTGACGCGCCTGTGTTCAATGTTGAACACTGAGCGATGTTCAAGGTTGAACACGTGACGAACCTGGGGTACGGACACATGAGCACAAGGAGCTGGGGATGATCCACGCACGGGGTCTGGTGCAGACGTTCCAGACACGCGAGGGCAAGAAGAAGACGCAGGTGCGCGCGGTCGACGGTGTCGACCTCGACGTGGCCGAGGGCGAGGTCGTTGGCTTCCTGGGGCCGAACGGCGCCGGCAAGACGACCACGCTGCGGATGCTCACCACCCTGCTGCGCCCGACCGAGGGGACGGCCACGGTGGCGGGCTACGACGTCGTCAAGGACTCCGAGCAGGTCCGGCGTCGCATCGGCTACGTCTCGCAGAGCGGGTCGACGGGGCAGTTCGCCCGGGCCGGCGACGAGGTCGTCGACCACGGCATGCTCTACGGCATGAAGGCGGCCGACGCCCGGGCGCGCGGCCACGAACTGTTCAGCCAGCTCGACCTCGACGGCCTGTGGACCCGTCAGCCCAAGACGATGTCGGGTGGCCAGCGGCGTCGCCTCGACATCGTGATGGGCCTCATCCACGAGCCGACCCTGGTGTTCCTCGACGAGCCCACGACCGGGCTCGACCCCCAGGCCCGGGCCAACCTCTGGACGCACATCGGCGACCTGCGCAAGCGGCGCGGGGCGACGGTCTTCCTCACCACGCACTACCTCGACGAGGCCGACGCGCTCAGCGACCGGATCATCATCATCGACCACGGCAGGATCATCGCCTCCGACACCAGCGACAACCTCAAGGCGCAGGTGTCGGGCGACCTCGTGGACCTCGAGGTGGCCGACCCCGACCTGGTGACCGAGGCCGCCACGCGGCTCGACGCCATCGCCGAGACCGGTCGCGAGGGCCGCGACGCCGTCGAGATCGACGGCAACCACGTCCGGGCGCGGGTCCAGCGGGCGGGCAAGGCCGTCCCGGGGCTGCTGGCCGACCTGCGTGGCGCCGACATCGACCTCGAGTCGATCGAGGTCATCCGCCCGACGCTCGACGACGTCTTCCTCACCCTCACCGGGCGGTCGCTGCGCGATGCGGACGCCGCCGCCCCGGCCGACCCGACCTCGAAGGAGAAGTGACATGCAGTTCCTGCGCGAGTCCTTCATCGTCTTCCGCCGTCAGCTGCGGATGAACCTGCGCAACCCCGCCTGGGTGCTCATCGGCCTCATGCAGCCGATCCTCTACCTGTTCCTCTTCGGGCCGCTCCTCAAGCCGATGGCCCAGCAGCTCGGCTACGAGAACACCTGGACCTTCTTCGTGCCGGGCATGCTCATCCAGCTCGGCATGTTCGGCGCCTTCTTCGCCGGGTTCGGGTTGATCTCCGAGTGGCGCGACGGCGTCATCGAGGCCGAGCGGGTCACCCCCGCCAACCGCACCGCCCTGCTGATGGGCCGGCTCTGGCGCGACCTGCTCCAGCTGCTGGTCCAGGCCCTGGTCCTCGTCGGCCTCGGCTACTGGGTCGGCATGGAGGCGCCGCTTCGCGGGGTCGTCCTCGGCGTCGTGCTCACCCTGCTGGTCGGGGGTGCCTGCGCCGCGGCTTCCAACGCGCTGGCCCTGACGACCAAGAGCGAGGACGTCATGGCCCCGGTGATCAACGTCGTGATGATGCCGGTGCTGCTCCTGTCGGGCATCCTGCTGCCGATGACGATGGGCCCGGACTGGCTGCAGCGGACCAGCGACTTCATGCCGTTCCGCTGGATCACCGACGCGGTCCGCGGCTCGTTCGTCGGCGAGTTCGCCGGCAACTCCCTCCTGTGGGGCAGTCTCTGGGCGGTGGGCCTGTTCGCCATCGCGCTCTGGTGGGGCACCTCGACGTTCCGCAAGGAGAACGCCTAGCCCACCCCCAAGACGCAGGTATGCCGCGTGGCCGGGCCACGCGGCATACCTGCGTCCGGGGGGGCACACCTCGCGGTGGCCCCAGCGCGAAGGCGGTGGCGGCCGGTCAGCTCGCCTTCTTGGCGGCCTTCTTGGCGGCCTTCTTGGCCGGAGCCTTCTTGGCCGCCGCCTTCTTCGTGGTCGCCTTCGTCGCGGTCGACGTCGTCGAGGTCGTCTCGCCGCGGGCAGCCTTGGCCTTGTCGACGGACTTCTTGAGGGCGGCCAGCAGGTCGACCACCTCGCCCGAGTCGTCCTTGGACTCCGGGGCGAACTGCACCTCGCCACCCTCGACCTTGGCCTTGACGAGCGACTGCAACGCCGCGGCGTAGTCGTCCTCGTACTCGCTGGGGTCGTAGTCGCCCGCGAGCTGCTCGATCAGCAGGTCGGCCATCGCGAGCTCCTGCTTGGTGGCCTTGGCGTCGTCGTCAAGGGTCGCGAAGTCGGGCTTGCGGATCTCGTCGGGCCACAACATCGTCTGCATGAGGATCACGCCCTCGTGCACGCGCAGCACCGCCATGGTCATGCGGGTGCGGATCGAGACGGTGACGACCGCGACGCGGTTCTCCTTCTCGAGGGCGTCGCGCAACAGGATGTAGGGCTTGGTGGACGCCTTGTCCGGCTCGAGGTAGTACGACTTGTCGTAGAGCATCGGGTCGATCTGGTCGGCCGGAACGAACTTGGCGACCGAGATCTCCTTGCTGCTGCTGGCCGGGAGGTCCTTGAAGTCCTCGTCGGTGAGGACGACCATCTCGCCGTCCTCGGTCTCGTAACCCTTGGCGATGTCGTCGTAGGACACCTGGGCGCCGTCGATCGAGCAGATCCGCTGGTACTTGATGCGGCCGCCGTCCTCGCGGTGCACCTGACGGAACTGCACGTCGTGGTTCTCGGTCGCGGAGTACAGCCGGATGGGCACGTTCACCAGACCGAAGGACACTGCGCCCTTCCAGATCGCTCGCATGACACCGATCTTCGCCCATCCGCCCTGCTCACCGCTACAGCGCGTGCCCTGCGGGTCGTCGCCGGCCACTGACAGAATGCGGGGATGCGCCCCATGCTGGCCAGCCCCGCGCCCGCCGTCCCGGCCGGCCCCGAGTGGCTGCACGAGGTGAAGTGGGACGGCATGCGGGTGCTGGCCGACGTCCACGGCGGCCGGTTGACCCTCTCGTCCCGAGCAGGCAACGACGTGACGGTGAGCTTCCCCGAGCTGGCACCCCTGGCTGACGCCTTCGACGACATGCTGCTCGACGGCGAGGTGGTCGCGCTCCAGGACGGGCGTCCCTCGTTCGGGGCCCTCGCGGACCGCATGCACGTCAGGGACCGCGCCAAGGCAGAGCGGCTGGCGACCGTGCGCCCGGTGACCTTCATGGTCTTCGACGTGCTGCGCCTGCTCGGCAACGACGTCACCGCCCAGCCGCTCGCCGCCCGCCGCGAGCTGCTGGAGCAGCTCGAGCTGCACGGCAGGCACTGGCAGGTCCCGCCCGTCTACGACGACGGACAGGAGCTGTTCCAGGCAACGCTGGAGCAGGGTCTCGAAGGGGTCGTCAGCAAGCGGCGAGCCTCGTCGTACCTACCGGGTCGCCGGTCGACCGACTGGCTCAAGTCGCCGCACCGCGCCTCGTTCTCCGCCGTCGTCGGCGGCTGGCGCGCCGAGAAGACCAACGACTCGGGGCGTCTGGGCGCGGTCCTGCTGGGCCGGCCGGATGGCCTTGGTGGGTGGCACTTCGCGGGACGGATGGGCAGCGGCATCGCCGGCCGCGCGGCCATCCAGCTGGCAGCCGCCCTCGCCCCGCACACCCGGGCCGACTCCCCGTTCAGCGACGAGGTCCCCTGCATCGACGCCGTGGGTGCGACCTGGGTCGACCCGGTGGTCGTCGTCGAGGCGCGCGCCCTCGAGGTGACGCGCGACGGACGGCTGCGCCAGCCGGCCTACCTCGGGATGCGCACCGACCTCACCCCCGACGACCTGCAGGAGGTGGATGGTGCCTGAGGGTGGCGAGGTGACCCGGGTCGAGGTGGCCGGCCGCAGGCTCAAGCTCACGAGCCTGGACAAGCTGCTGTACCCGTCGACCGAGACGACCAAGGGYGAGGTGCTCAGCTACTACGCCCAGGTGGCGCCGGTGCTGCTGCCGCACCTGGCCGACCGTCCGCTGACGCGGGTCCGCTGGCCGCACGGCACGGCCGACCAGAGCTTCTTCGAGAAGAACCTCCCGTCGGGTGCGCCGGCCTGGTTGCCGCGCGTGAAGATCGACGACGTCACCTACCCGATGGTCGAGGACCTCGCCGAGCTGACCTACCTCGTCAACCTCAACTCGATCGAGCTGCACATCCCCCAGTGGCGCGTCTCCGACAGTGGTCGCCAGAACCCGGACCGGCTGGTCATCGACCTCGACCCGGGGGCACCGGCCGGCCTGCACGAGTGCGCCCAGGTGGCCCTCATGGTGCGCGACCGGCTCGGCGCCCTCGGGCTCGACCTCTTCCCCGTCACCAGTGGCAGCAAGGGGATGCAGCTGTACGCCTCGCTGTCCGGCGACCTGTCCTCGGACCAGGTCCGCGACCTCACCCAGCAGCTGGCCCAGGAGCTCACCAAGGCCCACCCCGACCTCATCGTCTGGAAGATGACCAAGTCGATGCGGCCCGGCAAGGTGTTCCTCGACTGGAGCCAGAACGTCGCCGCGAAGACGACCATCTGCCCGTACTCGCTGCGCGGCAAGGAGACGCCGACCGTCGCGGCGCCCCGCACCTGGGACGAGGTCGAGGCCGGCGCCGCGAAGCCGGACGTCCTGCAGCAGCTGATGTTCGACGAGGTGCTCGAGCGGCTCAACGACGACGGCGACCTCGTCGCCGACCTACTCGCCTAGCTCCTAGGTGGGCGGCGACGGCTGGGTCGCCGCGGTCCCCGTCGGCCTGGTCCCCGTCGGCGCGGTCCCCGTCGGCGCGAGGCGCGGGCAGCCCGAGCACTCGTGCACCCCGGGGAGCACGTAGATGAAGCAGCAGGACTCCCGGCGCGGTGGCCGCCCTCCCCTCACGCGGGCCACGGCCATGGCCCAGACGTCGTCCACCATGGCCAGCCGCGTGCGAGTGCCGAGGTTGACGCCGGGGTCGTAGGACCGCGCGAGCTCCCCCGCAGGACCGAGGTATGCCGCGCGCGCGGCCTCGACCCGGTCGTCCAGGAGAGCGGGCGTGACGGTGTGGTGCCGCCACTGGGCTGCCACCGGGTAGAGCTGCTGCGGGTGCAGGGTGAACGTGAGCCCCGCCCCCTCGGGGCTCACGACCCACGCGTGGTGCAACGCGGCATACGCCCCGGCGGTGGCGGCGACCTCGAGGGTCCACTGCAGGACGAAGGCCGCGGGCATGGCGGCCGGCACCGACGCGGCGTACTGCCGCTCGGTGCTACGGGCCAGCCGCGCACGCCAGTCGGCGGTCGGGTCGCCGCCCCCGGACTGCTCGCGCAGCAAGCGCGCCCAGTCCCAGGCGAGGTCCGGGTCCGAGGGCGAGGCGACCCGCAGCTCCAGGGTCAGTGCGCCTTGTCGAAGGCAGCCTGGATCTCGGCCGAGATGCGACCGCGGTCGCTGACCTTGTGCCCCTTGCTGCGCGCCCACTCGCGCACCTCGCTGAGGTCGCGCTTGCCCGCTGCCCGCGCGGCCGGTCGGCCACCGGGACGACGGGCCGAGGTGCGGCGTGCGTGTCCGACGTACGGCGCCAGGGCGTCGCGCAGCTTGGCCGAGTTGGCCGAGCTCAGGTCGATCTCGTAACCGACACCGTCGAGGGAGAAGGTCACCGTCTCGTCGGCGTCCGTTCCGTCGAGGTCATCCTCGAGGACAATGTTGACGCGCTGGGCCATCGTGTTCCTTTCACAAGAAAATTCAGGGACATCAGGAAACTAATGCCTCGGCCGGGCAAAAGGAAAGAATGCGCAGTGACGAAAAGGTGACGCCTTTGCCGAAATGGTCAGGATGGGCGGGTCGAGCCGTCCGGATTGTTCACGTCAGGAGTACCGGAATCGTGCTCACGGTCCCACTGGGAATGCGCCAGTCGCTCCTTGCGGTCACCCTCGACCATGTTCTTGATGACGACGTAGAAAAGGAATCCCACCCCGGCCGACGGAATGAGGGCGGCGATATAGGGCCAAACCGAGCTCATCGGGTCACCTCAGGCTTCAGGTGCGGAAACAGAATGGTTTCGCGGATATTGGCGTCAGTGAAGAGCATGACCATCCGGTCGACCCCGAACCCGAGGCCGCCCATCGGCGGGGCGCCGTACTCGAGGGCGCGCAGGAAGTCCTCGTCGAGCTGCATCGCCTCGGGGTCACCGCCGGCTGCCTTGACCGACTGGGCGGTCAGGACCTCACGCTGGATGACCGGGTCGATGAGCTCGGAGAAGCCGGTGCCGCGCTCGACCCCGGCGATGATGAGGTCCCAGGCCTCGATCAGCCCGGGCTCGCTGCGGTGCGGTCGGGCCAGCGGCTGGGCGACGGCCGGGTAGTCGCACAGGAACGTCGGCTGCAGCAGGCTGGGCTCGACCAGCTCGCCCAGCAGCTCGAGGAAGACCTTGTCCTTGTCCCAGGACGGGTCGACCTCGACGTCGTGCTTGGCGGCGTACCCGCGCAACGTCTCGACGTCGGTGTCGACGGTCACGGTCTCGCCGACCGCCTCGGACACGCCGTCGTAGACGGGCAGCCAGCGCCACTCACCGTCGAGGTCCACGGTGCCGACTGCCGTCTCCACCTGACGTGAGCCGAGCGCGTCGGCGACGCCGAGGTAGACGTCTCGCATGAGGCCGGCGATGGACGTCTGGTCGCCGTATGCCTGGTAGGCCTCGAGCATCGTGAATTCGGGGCTGTGGGTCGCGTCCACACCCTCGTTGCGGAAGATGCGACCCATCTCGTAGACACGGTCCACCCCGCCGACGACGGCCTTCTTGAGGTTGAGCTCCAACGCGATCCGCAGGGTCATCTCCTGGTCGAACGCGTTCATGTGGGTGCGGAACGGCCGCGCCGCCGCCCCGCCGTGGACGAGCTGGATGATGGGGGTCTCGACCTCGAGGTAGCCCTGCCCCTCGAGCACCCGGCGGATCGCGGAGAGGGCAGCCGCCTTGGTGCGCACCATGTCGCGCGCCTCCTGGCGCACGATGAGGTCGGCGTAGCGCTGGCGCACGCGCGACTCCTCGGACAGGTCCTTGTGCAGCACCGGCAGTGGACGCAGCGCCTTGGAGGCCATCTCCCAGCCGGTCGCCATGACCGACAGCTCCCCACGCCGCGACGAGATGACCCGGCCCCGGACGAACACGTGGTCGCCGAGGTCGACATCGGCCTTCCACGCCGCGAGCTGGTCCTCGCCGACCTCGGCGAGGCTGAGCATGACCTGCAGGCGCGTGCCGATGCCCTCCTGGAGCGTGGCGAACGCGAGCTTGCCGGTGTTGCGGATGAAGATGACCCGGCCGGCCACGCCCACGACGTCCTGGGTCTCCTCGCCCGTCTCGAGGTGGCCCCACTGCTCGCGCACGTCGGCGAGGGTGTGCGTGCGCGGCACCGAGACGGGGAACGCCTGCTTGCCCTCGGCCAGCAACCGGTCGCGCTTGTCGCGACGCACCTGCATCTGCTCGGGCAGGTCGGCGTCCGGTGCGGCCACGGCTGTCTGGCTGGGGGTCTCGCTCACCCGCAAAGGGTACCGATGCACCCGCGGCACCCCGCACGGCGGGGATTCCGCGCTGGCTCGGCCGACGCCCGGTCAGTCCACCAGGTCGAGCGCGAGGTCGAGGATCGGGCTGGAGTGGGTGAGGCCGCCGACGGACAGGTAGTCGACGCCGGTCTCGGCGTAGGCGTGAGCCACCTCGAGGGTCAGGCCGCCCGTGGCCTCGAGCTCGACCCGCTCCCCCGTCGCCCGCACGGCCTCGACAGTGGCGCGCAGCTGGTCCACGGACATGTTGTCGCACAACAGGAAACGCGCACCGACCCCGACCGACTCGAGGGCCTCCTCCGTGGTGGTGACCTCCACCTGCACCGGCACGTCGGGGAACTGGGCCCGCACCGCGGCATACGCCTTGCTCAGGGACCCCGCGGCCAGCTTGTGGTTGTCCTTGATCATGGCCACGTCGTAGAGGCCCATGCGCTTGTTCGTGCCACCACCCGCGCGCACGGCGTACTTCTCCAGCGCACGCAGCCCGGGCGTCGTCTTGCGGGTGTCGAGGACGGTCGCCCCGGTGCCGGCCAGCTGCTCGGCCCATCGACGGGTGTGGGTCGCGATGCCCGAGGTGCGGCACAGGATGTTGAGCATGGTGCGCTCGCCGACGAGGGTCACCTGGGTGGAGCCGTGCAGGGTGGCGACCACGTCGCCCTCGACGAGCGCCTCGCCGTCGGCCCGTTGCGCCACGATGTCGAGCGGGGCGGCACCCAGCCTCCGTGCCACCTCGTCGAAGACCAGCGCCAGGACGGGTATGCCGGCCAGCACCCCGGCCGCCCGCGCCACGACGTGGGCGGTGCTCACCTGTCCGGGCGGGATGGTTGCCGACGTGGTGACGTCGACGCCCGACTCGCCGCCGAGGTCCTCGTCGAGCGCCGTGCGCACCAGCTCACGGGCGGCGGTGTCGGGGAAGGCCAGGTCGGTCATGTGAGGTCCTGTTCCGGGACGGGCTCGAAGGTCGTGGCGACGCGTCCGTCGGCAGTCCGCGACAGCACGGTGTGTCCACGCCACCCGGGGTCGACCAGCTCGGTGTGGTCGGACCGCACGTGACCACCACGGGTCTCCTCGCGCAGCGCCGCAGCGAGGGTGAGCGCCTGGCCGATGTGCAGCAGGTTCGTCGTCTCCCACGACTGGGGCCCCGGCTCGTCGGCCGGTCCGGTCGCATAGAGCCCCGCCAGGCTCGCGGCCGTCTCGGCCAGGCCCTCCGCCGACCGCACGGCACCGGCACCCCTCGTCATCGCGGACTGGAGCGCCGTTCGCTGGTCGGCGCGCACCAGCGCGGGGACGCCCGCGGGGGTGACCGGGGTCGACGGGGGCAGCTCGCCCGCGCCCAGCCGCTCGCTGATGTCGTCGGCGATGCGATGGGCGAAGACGAGCCCCTCGAGCAGCGAGTTGGACGCCAGGCGGTTGGCGCCGTGCACCCCCGTGCAGGACACCTCACCACAGGCATAGAGCCCGGGCAGGCTCGAGCGGCCGCGCAGGTCCGTGCGGACCCCACCACTGGCGTAGTGCTGGGCGGGCGCGACCGGCAGCAGGTCCACGGCGGGGTCGAAGCCCAGCTCGCGGCAGCGCGCCACGATGGAGGGGAACCGCTCCTCGAGGAACTCGCGCCCGAGGTGGCGGGCGTCGAGGTAGAGGTGGTCGGTGCCGGTCGCGTGCATGCGGGCGACGATCGCCCGGGAGACGACGTCACGCGGCGCGAGGTCGGCGAGTGGGTGGACGTCCCGCATGAACCGCACCCCGTCACCGTCGACGAGGAAGGCGCCCTCGCCGCGAACGGCCTCGGAGATGAGGGGTTGCTGGCCACTCGACCCGGCACCCAGCCACAGGACGGTGGGGTGGAACTGCACGAACTCGACGTCGGCGAGGATCGCCCCCGCTCGCATCGCCGCCGCCATGCCGTCACCGGTCGCCACGCTCGGGTTCGTCGTCGCCGAGTAGACCTGACCCAGCCCACCGGTGGCGAGCACGACTGCGCGCGCGAGGGCGGCACCGACGCCATCCATCTGGCCCTCGCCGATCACGTGCAGGGTGACGCCACAGACCCGGGAGTCCTTGTCCTGCAACAGGTCCACGACGAGGGCGTGCTCGATGACCTCGATGCCCGGGTCGTCCTGCACCCGGTGCAGGGCGGCGATCAGGGCTCGAGAGATCTCCTTGCCGGTCGCGTCGCCGCCGGCGTGGGCGATGCGGTCACGGTGGTGCCCGCCCTCGCGGGTCAGCTTGAGCTCGCCGTCGTCGTCGAGGTCGAACTCCGCACCCAGTGCCACGAGCTCGCGCACGCGGGCGGGGCCCTCATGCACCAGCGCGGTGACCGCCGCCACGTCGCAGATGCCGACGCCGGCAACCAGGGTGTCGTGCAGGTGCTCCTGGGGTGAGTCGGCGGGGTCGAGCGCAGCGGCGATGCCGCCCTGCGCCCACTGGGTCGAGCCCTCGTTGAGCACCGTCTTGGTCACCAGCAGGACGCGGTCGACTCGCTGCCGCAGGCGCAGCGCGGTCGTCAGTCCGGCGATGCCGGAGCCGACCACGATGACGTCGGCCGAGCTCGTCCAGCCGGGCGCGGGCGCGACCAAGCGCCCCGGGATCGTCAGGTCCGTGAGCTGGTCCGGACCAGGCCCGTCCTCAGTCATGGTGGCGGTGCGTCACGGCCGAGGTCCTCAACCCGAAGCCGTCGGGGACATCGCCACCGTCGTGCCCGATCTCGACGATCTTGTTGTCACTGTCGACGAACACGACCTGCGGCTCGAAGGTCTTGGCCTCGTGGTCGTCCATCGCTGCGTAGGCGATGATGATGACGGTGTCACCGGGCGAGATGAGCCTGGCGGCCGCACCGTTGATGCAGACGATCCCGGTCCCCCGTTCCCCCTCGATGGCGTAGGTCGTGAGCCGGTTGCCGTTGTCCACGTCGACGACGTCCACCTGCTCGCCGGGCAGCAGGCCGGCAGCGTCCATGAGGTCGCGGTCGATGGTGAGCGACCCGACGTAGTGCAGGTCGGCCTGGGTGACCGTGGCACGGTGGATCTTCGCGTAGAGCATGAAGCGCTGCACGGCTGCTGCCTCCTCGTGGGTCGAGCTAGCGGGTGGGGGCCGCCGAGGGCACGTCGGAGAAGACCTCCAACGCCCCGCCACCGGGGCCCACGGCAATCGGCATGTTGTCGATGAGCCGGGTCGTCCCGACCCGACCAGCGACGGCCAGCAGCGCCTCGCCGCGGTACCACTCGGGGACGTCCTCCAGCGTCGACGGGTGCACGAGGACGAGGTAGTCGATCAGGGCCAGCGGTTCGCGGACGAGCACGGCCCGGGCCGCACGCCTGATCGCGGACGGCCCCTCAGCGGCTGCAGCGGCGCCGGCCCGTAGCGCCGTGGACAGGCAGAGGGCGGTCTGCCGGTCCGACTCGGTCAGGTAGGTGTTGCGGCTGCTCATCGCCAAGCCGTCTGCCTCACGGACGGTCGGCACCGAGACGACCGTCGCCGGGAAGTCGATGTCGCGCACCATCCGCCGGATGAGCAGCAGCTGCTGGGCGTCCTTCTGGCCGTAGTACGCGGAGTCGGCGCGAGTGAGGTGCAACAGCTTGGCGACGACCGTCAGCATGCCGTCGAAGTGCCCGGGACGGGCCTGGCCCTCGAGGACGTTGCCCAGCGGGCCGGCCGAGATCCGCACCCCCGGGTCGCCGTCCTGGTAGATCACGTCGGGGGTGGGGGCGAACACGAGGTCGACCCCGGCCTTGCGGCAGATCTCCATGTCGGAGTCGAAGGTGCGGGGGTAGCGCGAGAGGTCCTCGCGGGGGCCGAACTGCAGCGGGTTGAGGAAGATCGTCACGACCACGTGCGCGGCGCGCTGCCGGGCCGTCTCGATCAGCCTGGCGTGACCCTCGTGCAGCGCGCCCATGGTCATGACGACCGCGACGTCGCCGTCGGTCAGCCGGGCGCGTGCGGCCTTCAGCTCGTCCCGGGTGCGGGCCACGACCGGGCCCGAGTCGGCCTCAGCCGGGTGGGGGGCGGTGGGGTCGGGAGCAGCGGAGTCGGGCGCAGCCGACCCGTCGGGACCGGCGGACTCGGCGAGGGGCTCGCGCGCCGGCGCGGTCGGCATAGCGGTGTGTTCGCTCAACGGGGTGGCTCCTGGTCGTTCGCGAGGATGTCCAGCAGGGGTTCGGCGACGTGGGGGCGCAGGCGCCCACTGGCGAGGGCACGCTCGGCGGTGGCCCTGGCGAGGGCGACGTAGGTCGGTCGCACGTCGGGGGTGAGGCTCTGAAGTTGTCGCAGGTGCTCGGCCACGGTACCCGCATCGCCGCGGGCGACGGGTCCGGTGAGAGCGGCGTCACCCGCGCGCAGCGTGTTGTCGAGCGAGGCCGCCACGAGGGGACCGAGGACCCGGGCCGGCTCGTCCACCCCGGCGGCCCGCAACGCCTGCAACGACTGGGAGACCAGGGTGACCAGGTGGTTCGCCCCGTGCGAGAGGGCTGCGTGGTACATCGGGCGGGCCGCCTCGTCGATCCACACCGGCTCGCCGCCGATCTCCAGCGCGAGCGCCTCGACGACGGGCCGCAACGGCTCCGGGGCAGTGACTCCGAAGCAGCAGTCCGCCAGCCGGTCGAGGTCGATCGCGGTGCCCGTGAAGGTCATGGCGGGGTGCATCGCGAGGCCCATGACGTGGTGCGGCAGGGCCGTGGCGTAGACCTCGAGCCCGTGCCGGCCCGAGGTGTGCACGGCCAGCTGCCCGGCCTGCCAGGAGCCGGTGGCCGCGAGCCCGGACACGAGGCCCTCGAGGGCGTCGTCGGGCACGGCCAGCAGCACCAGCTCGGCGGCGGCCACGACCTCTTCAGGCGTACGCACGGGCGTCCCCGGCAGCAGGTCGGCCGCACGGCCGCGCGACTCCTCGCTCACCCCCGACACCGCGACGATGCGGTGACCGGCGCGCTGCAGCGCCGCGCCGAGCACGGCACCGACCCGCCCTGCGCCGACCACGCCCACGTCGAGACGCGCGGGACGCTCACCGGCCGAAGTCACTCCCCCAACCTATCCCCCGGGTCGTGGGCGCGAGACGTGGCCATGGGCCCGCCCCAGGCACCCGACCTCGTAGGTTGGGCGCGTGGACTGGGAGCGCGCGTGGCACGAGGCGCTGTACGGACCGTCCGGCTTCTACCGCTCGGACGCCGGCCCCGCGGGGCACTTCAGCACTGCGACCCACGGCGCGACCGGCGCGGTCCTCGCCCGGGCCCTGGTCGCGATGGTCCACGAACGTGGCCTCACCGGCGTGGTCGACGTCGGGGCCGGGCGCGGCGAGCTGCTCACCCACCTGTATGCCGTGGAGCCGGGACTGCGGCTCACCGGCGTCGACGTCGTCTCGCGTCCCGGCGACCTGCCGGACGAGGTCTCGTGGCTCGAGTCACCCGGCGGAACGCTGCTGCCGGAAGGACTCACGGGTCTCACCGACGTCCTCGTCGTCGCCCACGAGTGGCTTGACGTCGTGCCGTGCCCGGTGGCGCGGGTCGACGAGCGCGGCGTGCTGCGTCGGCTCGTCGTCGACCCCCGCACCGGTGACGAGAGCGACGGCGCCCCCCTCGACGGTCACGGCCTGCGCTGGGTCGAAGAGCACTGGCCGGACCACGAGCCGGGCGCCCGGGTCGAGGTGGGGCTCAGCCGGGACCAGGCCTGGGCGGGCCTGCTGGGGCGCATCGACACAGGAGTCGCCCTCGCCGTGGACTACGGGCACACGCGGGCCAACCGGCCCGCCGCCCGAGGCACCCTCACGGCATACCGGCGCGGTCGGGAGACCGACCCCGTGCCGGACGGGACCTGCGACCTCACCGCCCACGTGGCGATGGACTCGCTCGACCACGACGAGCTCCTCGACCAGCGAACGGCGTTGCAGCACTTGGGAGTTCGCGCCTCGCATCCGGACCACGCCTTGGCCCGCACCGAGCCGGCGGTGTACCTGCGCGGCCTGGAGCGCGCCTCTGCGGCCGCAGCCCTGCTCGACCCGAACGGGTTCGGCGGGTTCCTCTGGGCGGTCAAGAGCGTGGGCTGACCTCGAGCCGCTCGAACCCGCGCAGGACGAACGTGGGCCGACGCTCGGCGCGGACGACCTCCAGGTCGGGGAACCGGCCCAGCAGGGTGCGCAGCGAGATCTCGAGCTCGAGGCGCGCCAGCGGTGCACCGATGCAGAAGTGGATGCCGGCACCGAAGGCCAGGTGCGGGTTCGGGTCGCGTGTCGGGTCGAAGCGGTCGGGGTCTGCGAACACGGCCGGGTCACGGTTCGCCGCGCCCAGCAGTGCGGCCACCTTGTCGCCCGGGCGGAGCACCACGCCAGCCACCTCGGCCTCCTCCTTGGCGGTCCGCTCGAACAGGTGCAGCGGCGAGTCGTGCCGCAGGAACTCCTCGACCAGCCGGCCCAGCGCCGCGTCGTCGGCGACGTCCACCGCCGTCCGGTCCGGAGCCGCGAGCCACGAGTGCAGGCCGTTGCCGAACCCGTTGACGCTCGCCTCGTGGCCGGCGTTGAGGAGGAGGACGGCGGTGGCTACGAGCTCGTGCGCCGACAGCCGGTCGGAGCCGTCTCGGGCCTGGACGAGGTCGGTCAACAGGTCGTCGCCCGGCGACTGGGCGCGCGCCGTGGCGAGCTCCTCGACGTAGGACGCGAAGGCTTCGCTCGCCGCCCGGGCGGCCTCCTCGTCCGCGGGGGTGCGGTCGACCTCGTACATGCGCACGATCGCCTGCGACCACGGGCGCAGGTGGTGGCGGTCCTCCTCCGGCACACCCAGCAGCTCGGCGATGACCAGCACGGGCAGCGGCTCGGCGTAGTCCGCGAGGACGTCGAACCCGCCGTCGGGCAGCTCGGCCAGCAGCCCCGCGGCCAGCTCCTCGATGCGCGGCGCGAGGCGCTGCACGTGACCCCGGCCGAACGCCCCTGCGACCAGCCGGCGCAGCCGGGTGTGCTTGGGCGGCTCGCTGTCCAGGATCGAGTCGGCGTGCAGCCAGTTGAACGTCTCCCACGCGTCCGCCGGGGCACGCTCGCCGAAGATGCGACCGAGCCTGCGGTCGCGCAGCACGGCGCCCGCCTCGGCGTGGCCCGAGGCCAGCCAGATGCCCATGCCCGAGTGCCAGGCCATCGGCGCGGCAGAGCGCAGCGAGGCGAGGTGCGGGTAGGGATCGGCGACGACGGTGGGGTCGCTGAGGTCGAGGTGGTCGGCGGCGTCGACCGAGGCGTTCGTGGTGGAGGCGTCTGGCACAGCTGCAGCCTGCCGCGTCGTCACGGTTTTGTCAGGCGGTCGGCAGGCGGGCAGACTGGATCGCTGCTGTACGTCGAAAGGACCCCCTGTCCCCATGAAGCACCAGCGCCGCC
Organism: Pedococcus sp. P2_E4; assembly: GCF_056403935.1. Taxonomy (NCBI): domain Bacteria; kingdom Bacillati; phylum Actinomycetota; class Actinomycetes; order Micrococcales; family Intrasporangiaceae; genus Pedococcus; species Pedococcus sp. P2_E4. The sequence goes on from NZ_JBFUEO010000023.1 coordinate 42,203, forward strand.
CCGCCATGCTCGCCCTGCTCTGCGCCGGCTCGGTCACCGTCCTCAGCGCCTGCGGCGGCCCGCCCCCGTCCGGCCAGGACGTGACGGTGACCGTCACCCCCACGGTCACGGCCTCGGGCCCGGCCAAGCCCACCACCCCCACCGTGCCAACCTCCGACGTCAAGGGACGCAAGTTCGACTTCGGCACGATCGTGAGCGCCAAGAAGGTCGCCGGGGTCATCGTCCTCGAGCTCGACCGCTGGACGTGGAAGAAGCTCGACGACGCCAAGCTCGCCCAGCAGGGTGTGCCGGTCGGGCCGTTCAAGGGTGACCCGCCCTACACGAACCAGAACGCCAAGCTCACCTACACGATCCCGGTCACCGCCGGCGCCAGGGTGCTGCAGCACCACTGTGTGGCGGCCGACCAGCCCCTGCAGACCAAGTCGGTGTCGGCTGACCAGCTGGCAGGCCTGGCGGACCGCGAGAACACCGTCCTCGTCACGCTCGACGCGCAGGGTCATGCCACCGCGGCCGAGAACATCCCCGGCTGCCCCGGCTGAGCCCGCTGCGCGTCGCGCGGTCCGGGTCCGCCGCGCGGTCCGGGTCCGCCAGCGCGGTCCGGGTCCGCCGGCGCGGCACTTCGGTAGGTTGAGGCCGTGACCACCACCGAGGGCCGGCGCGAGCTCACCGTCGGCATGGGCGCCGGCGGTCTCGCCACCGCCGACATGGTCCTCAACATCGGCCCGCAGCACCCGGCCACCCACGGCGTGCTGCGGCTGCGCATCGTCGTCGACGGCGAGCGCATCGTGTCGGCCGAGCCGATCGTGGGCTACATGCACCGCGGCGCCGAGAAGCTCTTCGAGGTGCGCGACTACCGCCAGATCATCGTGCTGGCCAACCGGCACGACTGGCTGTCGGCGTTCTCCTCCGAGCTCGGGGTCGTCCTCGGGGTGGAGCGGATGCTCGGCATGGAGGTGCCGCAGCGGGCGGTCTGGGCCCGGACCCTGCTCGCCGAGCTCAACCGGGTGCTCAACCACCTGATGTTCCTCGGCTCCTACCCCCTCGAGCTCGGCGCCATCACCCCGATCTTCTACGCGTTCCGCGAGCGGGAGGAGCTCCAGGCGGTCATGGAGGAGGCGTCCGGTGGTCGGATGCACTACATGTTCAACCGCGTCGGCGGGCTGAAGGAGGACCTCCCCCTGGGTTGGCTCGACCGCGTGGCGTCTGCCGTGTCGGCCGTCCGCGGCCGACTGCCGGACCTCGAGGCGATGGTCGTGGGCAACGAGATCCTCGAGGCGCGCACGCGCGGCGTGGGGGTGCTGTCGCCGGAAACCATTGCAGCACATGGGGTCTCAGGTCCGATCGCCCGCGCCTCGGGAGTCGACATGGACCTGCGCAGGGACGAGCCCTACCTCGCCTACGCCGAGCTGTTCGCGCCCGGCGGCCCCGGTCGCGTCGTCACGCGCACCGCCGGCGACTGCCTCTCCCGCCTCGAGGTGCTGCTCGAGCAGACGCGGGTCAGCCTGGACCTCGCGGACGCCTGCCTCGACCGGCTGCGGTCACTGCCGCAGGGGCCGGTCAACGTCAAGCTGCCCAAGGTCCTCAAGGTGCCCGAGGGCGACCTCTACACCGCCACCGAGAACCCCTTGGGGTTCAACGGCTACTACCTCGTCTCGCGCGGCGACAAGACGCCGTGGCGGCTCAAGCTGCGCTCGGCGTCGTTCAACAACGTGTCGGTGCTCGGCGAGGTCCTGCCCGGCAACCTGGTCGCCGACATGGTCGCGATCCTGGGCTCGATGTTCTTCGTCGTCGGGGACATCGACAAGTAGCCCCTCAGTCGTCGTCGTCCTTGCGGGGCGGGTCGACGCGGCACATGTGTTGGGTCAGCATGCCGGCCGTCGCGAGGACCAGAGCACCCACGGACAGCGCCACGAGGCGCCACAGCAGCTCGCGGTAACCCGGCAGCTGCAGGTCGGCGAGCGCGTGCACTGCCTGGGCGGCATACCACCCGAACACGCCCGCCCCGGTCAGCGCGGCGGCCTGGGCGAGCACCAGCGTGCGTGCCGCGCGCAGCGGGTTGAGCGACTTGCGCGCCTCGCCGCGCAGGAACCGGCGCACCGGCAGGCCGGCGGCGACCACGAGCGAGGCCATCGCGACCAGCAGGACCAGGGACACCCACGAGACCGGCCCGAGCAGGCGGCCGGAGTTGAGGTAGAGCCGCCAGCCGAGCCACCCCAGCATCGCGACCACGAGGGCCACGCCGGCCAGGTGGGCCCAGCGCAGGCCGTGCCCCTCGTTCACCACGGCCCCTCCAGGAGGTCGACGTCGGGCCCGGGGCGCACCCCGGAGGTGTCGAGCCCCGCGACCAGGTCTGCGACCCGGCGCACCTGTCCGTCGACCCGCAGCGCGGCCTCGGGCTCGGCCTTGAGCCAGGGGATGAGGACGAACGCCCGCTGGTGCGCCCGCGGGTGCGGCAGCGTCAGGTGGGGGCTCGCCATGCGGACGTCCGTGTCGAACACGGGGTCGCCGTACTGGATGAGGTCGAGGTCGAGGGTGCGCGGGCCCCAGTGGACCTCGCGGGTGCGGCCGTGCTCACGCTCGATGTCGTGCAGGCTCGCGAGCAGGGACGCCGGCGCCAGGTGGGTCGTGCCCGTGACCACCGCGTTGAGGTATGCCGGCTGGTCGGGTCCGCCGACCGGGTCCGTCTCGACCAGGGGCGAGACCTCGACGATGTCGATCAGGCCGTACAGGGCGATCGTGGCGTCGTGGAGCGTCTCGACCGAGTCGCCGATGTTGGAGCCCATCGCGATGACGACCGGCGTCTGCCGCTCCCGCACGACGCGGACCTGCACGTCGGTGAACGGGTGCCCCACCGGCGCCTCGGGCTTGTGCACCACGACCTCGACGGCCTCGACGAGCGGGCGCGACAGCACGCGGTCGGCGATGCGCGCGGCCAGGGCCTCGATCAGGTCGAGCGACTCGCCCTCGATGAGGGCGACGACGTCACCGGCGACCTCGGCGTAGTTGACCGTGTCCGTGAGGTCGTCGCTGGCACCGGCGGCCGCCAGGTTGACGTCCATCGTCACGTCGACGACGAAGGTCTGGCCGTCGCGCTTCTCGAAGTCGAGCACGCCGTGGAAGCCACGCGCGGAGATCCCCCGGAGGACGATCTGGTCGGTCATCGGGTCACCTGCATCAGTCGGCCTCCTTGATGGCCTGGGCGACGCGCAGGGCGTCGAGGGTCGAGGGCACGTGGTGGACCCGTACGGCCCAGGCGGACATCATCGCCGCGTGCACCGACGTCGCAGCCGTCTGCACGTCCCGGTCGAGAGGGGGTCTGGGCTCGGCTCCGTCGGGCACACCGAGGCGACCCAGGAAGGTCTTGCGCGAGGTCCCCACGAGCACCGGGTGCCCGAGGGCGATGACCTCGTCGAGGCGCCTCAGCAGGGACCAGTTGTGGGCTGCCGTCTTGGCGAAGCCGAAGCCCGGGTCGAGGACCAGCCGATCGGCCAGGATGCCTTGCGCCACCAGGGTCTCGGCACGTTTGGCGAGCTCGGCGCAGACGTCTGCGACGACGTCGTCGTAGGTGGCCCGCGCCTGCATGTCGACGCTGTGGCCCCGCCAGTGCATCGCGATGAACGGGACCCCGGCGGCGGCGACGACCCCTGCCATCTGCGGGTCCGCCAGACCGCCGCTGACGTCGTTGACGACCGCCGCGCCCGCGTCGAGGGCAGCGGCTGCCACGGACGCTCGCATGGTGTCGACCGACACCATCGCCCCGTCGGCCGCCAGCGCCGTGACGACGGGGACGACCCGCCGCAGCTCCTCGTCGAGCGACGGCCGCTGGGCACCCGGCCGGGTGGACTCCCCGCCGATGTCCAGGATGTCGGCCCCCTGCTCGCGCAGCTCGCGCCCGTGCGCGATCGCGGCCGACGGCTCGAACCACTGGCCGCCGTCGCTGAACGAGTCCGGCGTGACGTTGACGACGCCCATCACCACGGGCAGGCCGTCGTCGCGCCGCAGGGGCCACCCGGGGAAACCGCCGCTCATGCCGCACCCCCGAGCCGGCCGAGGCGACCCAGTCGCGGCCACGTGAGGAACGCCTCCGCCTCGAGCGCAGCCAGCGCGACCCGGGGCAGGTCGGACCCGGTGGGGTAGACGAGGAAGCGCGGCTGCCAGGTCGGCTGGAACTTGGCGTTGAACCGGTAGAGGCTCTCGATCTGGAGCCAGCGTGACGCGAACAGCAGCACCCGTCGCCAGATCTTGAGCACCGGCCCGGCGCCCAGCTTCTCGCCGCGCTCGAGGGCCGAGCGGAAGGCCGCGAAGTTGAGCGAGACCCGCTGCACGCCCAGCGCGGGGGCGGCCCGCAGGGCCTCGGCAATCATCAGCTCGTTGACCCCGGCGTCGGCGGCCGAGTCGCGGCGCATCACGTCCAGCGACATGCCGTCAGCCCCCCAGGGCACGAACTGCAGGAACGCCCGGACGACGCCCTCGTGGCGGGCCGTGACGACGACGCAGTCGGGGTCGGCTCCGTCGAGCAGGCGCCCCAGCGCCATCGAGAAGCCGCGTTCGGTGTCGGACGAGCGCCAGGCGGCGGCATCGCGCAGGGCGAGCTCGCGCAGGGCGGGCGCGACGTCACGCACCCGCTGCACCTCCACGGCATACCCCGCTCGCGAGACCCGGCCGACCATCTGGCGCACGTTGCGCATCGGACGGCCCTCCAGGGTGAAGCGCGTGGTGTCGACCACCGCCTCGTCGCCCAGCTCGAGCGCTGACCAGCCGGTCTCGCGCACCCACACGGTGCCGGCCTGCTCGGAGCACCCGAGCACGGCAGGGGTCCAGGCGTGGGCGGCGGCCTCCTCGACGAAGGCCCGCATCGCGCCCGGCCAGGCCTCGGGGTCACCCACCGGGTCCCCACTGGCCAGCATGACCCCCGAGACGACCCGGTAGGCGACGGCGGCCTTGCCCGAGGACGACCAGATGACCGACTTGTCGTGGCGGGTGTTGAAGTAGGCCAGCGAGTCCGAGTGCCGCGTCATGAGCTCGCGCAGCCTGGCCTCGTCGTCGAGGGTGAGCTCGGGAGCGGGCTCCGGCGGCCGCAGCGCGAGGTAGACGGTCGTCAGCAGCGTCATCAGGCCGAGCCCGAGCAGCACGGACCCCACGATGTCGGCGGACCGGTCGCGGGAGAACACCAGCGGCCCCGACAGGCCCACGAAACCGGCGAAGACCTCCTGGAGCACCGCGCCGACCCCCGGGCGGCCCCCGACGACCTCACGGCCGTTGAGCAGCACCACCGTGACACCCGCCGCCACCGAGACGACGGCGAGGATCACGAAGACGCGCACGGCGCGCCAGCGCGTGGTCGGGTCGCCGAGGGCCCGGAACTGGGAGCGGTGACGCACCAGCAGCACCAGCCCCACGAGGGACACCAGCCCTGAGAGCGGCTCGAGCTTGACCGTGTGCAGCACGACCGAGACGACCAGCAGCACGACGGCCGCGCGCCAGGCGCGCTTCTTGCGGCGCTTGAGGGAGTGCCCCAGGACGACCAGCAGGATGCCCGACACGACCGTCGCGGCGGCGGCCGCGTCGGACAGCGCGCCCGGCAGCACCTCGGTCAGCTCCGCCAGGCGCACCCGCCAGGAGTGCAGGAGCCCGGTGAGCAGGTCGACCGCCCCGACGACATACGTGAGGTTGCCGAGCAGGCGCGGCGCCCGCGAGGCCGTGAGTATGCCGGGGAGCCGGCCGGAGGGGGTACGAGCAGGTGAGCTGGTGCTCACCGCTTGCCGCCCAGCAGCAGCGACATCGCCTCCGCGCGGGTCGCGGGGTCGCGCAGCTGCCCGCGGACGGCCGAGGTGATGGTGCGGGACCCGGGCTTGCGGATGCCGCGCATCGACATGCACAGGTGCTCGCACTCGATGATGACGATGACTCCCTGCGCGCCCAGGTGGGTGCACAGCGCGTCCGCGACCTGCGTCGTGAGGCGCTCCTGGACCTGGGGACGGCGGGCGTACATCTCGACGAGGCGGGCCATCTTGGACAGCCCGGTCACGCGGCCGTCCTTGGCAGGGATGTAGCCGACGTGGGCGACGCCGTGGAACGGCACGAGGTGGTGCTCGCACATCGAGAAGACCTCGATGTCGCGCACCAGGATCATCTCCTCGTGGTCGATCTCGAAGGTCTTGGAGAGCACCTCACCGGCGTCGAGCGCCAGGCCCGCGAAGAACTCGCCGTACGCGCGGGCCACCCGGCCCGGCGTCTCGACGAGGCCGTCGCGGTCGGGGTCCTCGCCCACGGCGATCAGCAGCTCACGGACCGCTGCCTCCGCCCGCGCGACGTCGACCGGGTGGCGTCGCTCGTCAGTGGCCATTCGGATCGACCTGGCCGCCTTCGGGCACCTCGATGACCTGGGTCGGCGGGTGCTCCTCGGTCTTGACCGCCCCGGCCTCGGCAGCCCGGTCGATCGCCTCGGCGGTCTCGGCGTTGGAGCCGGCGGACTCGTGCCCACCGGGAGCGGAGCCGTTGAGCGCGGCCTTCTCGGCCGGGGTCAGGACCGGCGGCTGGCTGGACAGGTGACGCGCCTCGCTGGACAGCCAGGTGGGGCGCAGCGGCCGCTTGCGGACGGGGGCGAACAGCTCGGCGAGCTCCTTGGCGTTGAGCGTCTCGTGCTCGAGGAGGTCGAGGACGAGCTTGTCGAGGATGTCGCGGTTGTCGTTGATGACGTGCCACGCCTCGTCGTGGGCCGCGTCGATGAGCTTGCGGACCTCCTCGTCGACGATGCTCGCGACCTCCTCGGAGTAGTCGCGCTGGTGTCCCATGTCGCGACCGAGGAAGACCTCGCCCTGGCTCTGGCCCAGCTTGATGGCGCCGACGCGCTCGCTCATGCCGTACTCGGTCACCATCTTGCGGGCCATGGCGGTGGCCTTCTCGATGTCGTTGGAGGCGCCGGTGGTGGGGTCGTGGAAGACGACCTCCTCGGCGACGCGGCCACCCATGGCGTAGGAGAGCTGGTCGAGGATCTCGTTGCGCGTGGTGGAGTACTTGTCGTCGGTCGGCATGACCATCGTGTAGCCGAGGGCCCGGCCGCGCGGCAGGATCGTCACCTTGGTGACCGGGTCCGTGTGGTTCATCGCCGAGGCGACGAGGGCGTGCCCACCCTCGTGGTAGGCCGTGATCTTGCGCTCCTTGGCGGACATGATCCGGGTGCGCTTCTGGGGACCGGCGATGACACGGTCGATCGCCTCGTCGAGGGCGGCGTCGTCGATCAGCTTGCGGTCACCACGAGCCGTGAGCAGCGCGGCCTCGTTGAGGACGTTGGCCAGGTCGGCGCCCGTGAAGCCGGGGGTGCGACGCGCGACGGCGAGCAGGTCGACACCCGTGGCCATCGGCTTGCCCTGGGAGTGCACCTCGAGGATGCGGTGACGGCCGATCATGTCGGGGGCCTCGACGGCGATCTGGCGGTCGAAGCGACCGGGACGCAGCAGGGCGGGGTCGAGGATGTCGGGCCGGTTGGTGGCCGCGATCAGGATGACGTTGGTCTTGACGTCGAAGCCGTCCATCTCGACGAGCAGCTGGTTGAGGGTCTGCTCGCGCTCGTCGTGGCCACCGCCGAGGCCCGCGCCGCGGTGCCGGCCGACGGCGTCGATCTCGTCGACGAAGATGATGGCGGGGGCATTGGCCTTGGCCTGCTCGAAGAGGTCGCGGACCCGCGAGGCGCCCACACCGACGAACATCTCGACGAAGTCCGAGCCGGAGATCGAGTAGAACGGGACCCCGGCCTCACCGGCCACGGAGCGGGCCAGCAGGGTCTTGCCGGTGCCGGGAGGGCCGTAGAGCAGGACGCCCTTGGGGATCTTGGCCCCGACGGCCAGGAACTTGGCTGGCTCGGCCAGGAACTCCTTGATCTCGTGGAGCTCCTCGACGGCCTCGTCGGCCCCCGCGACGTCCGCGAAGGTGACCTTGGGGGTGTCCTTGGTCGCGAGCTTGGCCTTGGACTTGCCGAACTGCATGACGCGCGAGCCGCCGCCCTGCATCTGGTTCATGAGGAACCAGAACAGGCCGAGCAGGATGATGATCGGCAGCAGGGACCCGAGCAGGGCCAGCAGCGGGTTGCTGTCCTTGATCTGCTGGTTGACGCCACCGGGGGGCGGGTTGTCCTTGAGCAGCTGGATGAAGCCGGGGCCGGCCGCCTCGACGTACTGGGTGCGGACCTTGGTGGCGTCCTTGACGTTCTTGCCGTCGGAGTACGCCTGGCCGTTCTTGAGCTCCAGGTCGACGACCTCGTTGTTGGTGACGACGACCCGCTCGACCTTCTTCTCCGTGATCAGCTGCTGGGCTGCGGAGGTGTCGATGCGCGTGTAGCCGCCGGTGTCACTGAACGTGAACACCATCAACGTGATCGCGATGATCGCGACCACCCAGAACAGTGGGGCCCGAAGGATGCGCTTGAAATCCATGTGTGTAGCGGGGCTGGGCGCCCCGTGCCTCCTGCTCGATCAGCCTGCGCGTGCACGCCCGGCCTGGGCGTGACGATGCCACGACGGTACTACGGCGGTGGCGGCGCCGTTCCTGCTGCTCAACGACCTGCACAACGTGCCTGGCCCACCGCGTGTTCCGCGGTGGGCCAGGCACCTGTGCGCGCGCAGGTCAGGAGACCGGCTCCTGGGCGTGCTTGGCCAGCCGCAGCCACGTCTCGACCACCGTGTCGGGGTTGAGCGACATCGACTCGATGCCCTGGTCGAGCAGCCAGTCGGCCAGGTCGGGGTGGTCCGACGGGCCCTGACCGCAGATGCCGACGTACTTGCCACGGGCCTTGCACGCCTCGATCGCCATGCTGAGCATCTTCTTGACCGCGGGGTCCCGCTCGTCGAAGCTGCCGGCCACGAGTGAGGAGTCGCGGTCGAGCCCGAGCGTCAGCTGGGTGAGGTCGTTCGAGCCGATCGAGAAGCCGTCGAAGTGGTCAAGGAACGCGTCGGCGTTCACCGCGTTCGACGGGACCTCGCACATCATGACGACCTGGAGGTCGTTGTCGCCGCGGCGCAGGCCGTTCTGGCCGAGCAGGTCGATCACTCCCTCCGCCTCGGCCAGCGTGCGCACGAATGGGATCATCACCTTGACGTTGGTCAGGCCCATCTCGTCGCGGACCAGCCGCATCGCCTCGCACTCCATCGCGAAGCACTCCGCGAAGTCCGCCGACAGGTACCGCGCCGCGCCGCGGTAGCCGATCATCGGGTTCTCCTCGTTCGGCTCGTAGCGGGCCCCACCCAGCAGCCCGGCATACTCGTTGGACTTGAAGTCGGACATCCGCACGATCACGGGCTCGGGCGCGAACGCCGCCGCCAGCATCGAGATGCCCTCGGCGACGCGCTTGACGAAGTAGTCACGCGGGCTCTCGTAGGCCGCGATGAGGCCCTCGATCTCGGACTTGATCCCCGGCTCCTGGTCGTCGAGCTCGAGCAGCGCCCGCGGGTGGATCCCGATCTGGCGGTTGATGATGAACTCCAGCCGGGCCAGGCCGATCCCCCGGTGCGGCAGGCGGGAGAACTCGAAGGCCTGCTCGGGCGTCCCGACGTTCATCATGATCTTGACCGGCACGTCCGGCATGTCGTCGAGCTCGGTCTCGGTGACCGAGAACTTCTGCAGCCCGTCGTAGACCAGACCAGTGTCGCCCTCGGCACACGAGACCGTGACCTCCTGCCCGTCGGCCAGGTCGTGCGTCGCCGAGCCGGTGCCCACGACCGCGGGGATGCCGAGCTCGCGGGCGATGATGGCGGCGTGGCAGGTGCGGCCACCGCGGTTGGTGACGATCGCGCTCGCCCTCTTCATGATCGGCTCCCAGTCGGGGTCGGTCATGTCGGCGACGAGCACCTCGCCGGGCTTGAACTCGTGCATCGCCGCGTGGGACGTCAGCACGCGCACGGCGCCTGCTCCGATCTTCTGGCCGATGGCACGCCCCTCGACCAGCACCGGGCCGCGCTCGTCCATCCGGAACCGCTGCAGGGTCGAGCCCGACTGCCGCGACTTCACCGTCTCGGGACGCGCCTGGAGGATGTAGAGCAAGCCGTCGACGCCGTCCTTGCCCCACTCGATGTCCATCGGGCGGCCGTAGTGCTCCTCGATCTTGAGGGCGTGCTCGGCGAGCTCGGTCACCTCGGCGTCGGTGAGGCTGAGGCGGGCGCTGTCGGCGGGGTCGACGTCGACGAAGTCGATCGACCGGCCGACCTCGGAGTCCTGGGTGTAGACCATCTTGGTCGCCTTGCCGCCCACGCCGCGCTTGAGGATCGCGGGACGCCCGGCCCGCAGGGCGGGCTTGTAGACGTAGAACTCGTCAGGGTTGACCGCGCCCTGCACGACCGCCTCGCCGAGGCCGTAGCTGCTGGTCACGAAGACGGCGTCGGGGAAGCCGGACTCGGTGTCGATGGTGAACATCACGCCGGAGGAGCCGATGTCGGAGCGCACCATGCGCTGGATGCCCGCGGACAGCGCGACCGCCTCGTGGTCATAGCTGCTGTGCACGCGGTAGGCGATGGCGCGGTCGTTGTAGAGCGAGGCGAAGACGCGCTTGATCGCGAGCAGGATGTTGTCGATCCCCCGCACGTTGAGGAAGGTCTCCTGCTGCCCGGCGAACGACGCGTCGGGCATGTCCTCCGCCGTGGCGCTGGATCGCACCGCCCAGCTGACCTCGTCGCCGGTGTCGCCGACGAGCCGCTCGTAGGCAGCGCGGATGTCGCTCTCGAGGTCCTCCGGGAAGGGCTGCTGCTCGACCGACTCGCGGATCTGGCTGCCCGCGAGCGCCAGCGCCCGGGTGTCCTCGACGTCGAGGTCGGTGAGGACGGCGTTGATCCGGTCGGCCAGGCCCTCGTGCGACAGGAAGCGGCGGTAGGCGTCGGCCGTCGTCGCGAAGCCGTCGGGCACGCGCACTCCTGCCTTGGACAGGTGCTGCACCATCTCACCGAGCGAGGCGTTCTTGCCCCCCACCGTCTCGACGTCGTGCAGGCCAAGGTCGGCGAACCAGGCGATGTTGGCGGCCGACTCGGCGGAGTCGGTGCCGGGGTCGGTGCCGGCGTCGTTGCCGGTCGGGGTGCCGCTCACGGCGTTCCTTTCGTCAGCTCGGCGCTAGCCGAGGTTGGGCAGGCGGCTGCTCTGCATGATGACGGCAGCCATCTCCTCCACGGACATGGAGGCGGAGTTGATCGAGGGGATCCGGTGGGCCCGGTACATCGCCTCCGCGCGGCGCAGCTCGAAGCTGCACTGGGCGAGACTGGCATAGGTCGACCCCGGCCGCCGCTCGCCGCGCACCTGGCTGAGCCGGGCCGCGGTGGACAGCAGGCCGAAGCAGCGGTCACCGAGGTCCTTGATGGGTCGGGGCAGGTTGCCGGTGTCGAAGTCCTCGGGGACCAGGGGGTAGTTGGCCACCTTGAGCCCGTGCTGCAGGGCGAGGTACATCGACGTCGGCGTCTTGCCGCACCGGGAGGGTGCGACGAGGATCAGGTCGGCCTGCTCGAGGTTGCGCAGGCTGGCGCCGTCGTCGTGCTCCATCGCGAACTCGATGGCCTTCATCCGCAGGTCGTAGCGGCGGGTGTCTCCGACGCCGTGCAGCGCCCCGACGCCGTGGGTCGCGTTGACGTGCAGGACGCGCTCGACGGTGTCGAGGTGGGACCCGAACAGGTCGATGAACGCGCACTGGGTGCGCTGCAGCTCCTTGCGGACCTCCTCGTCGGACACCGTCGAGAACACCAGGGGGGTGACGGAGTCGGTCATGGCGGCGTCGAGCTCCTCGACCACGACCCTGGCCTGCTCGACCGTCGTGATGAAGGGGATCTTGCGGCGGGCGAACCGAAGGGTCGGGAACTGGGCCAGCATGAGGTTGCCGAGCGTCTCGGCGGAGATCCCGGTGCCGCCCGCCAGGAAGAACACCGGCGTGGGCGCGGGGGTCGCGGGAGCCACGGAGGTCACGTCGCTGTGGACCGTGGGCGCCATGGCGTCAGGCGTAGACGTGGGGGGCCAGCGTGCCGACGACCCGCAGGTTGCGGTACTGCTCGGCGTAGTCGAGGCCGTAGCCGACGACGAACTCGTTGGGGATGTCGAACCCGACCCACTTGACGTCGATCTCGACCTTGGCCGCCTCCGGCTTGCGCAGCAGCGTGCAGATCTCGACCGAGGCCGGGGAGCGGGACTCGAGGTTGGACTTGATCCACGACAGGGTCAGCCCGGAGTCGACGATGTCCTCGACGATCAGCACGTGCTTGCCGCTGATGTCGGTGTCGAGGTCCTTGAGGATCCGCACGACGCCCGAGGACTTGGTGCCGGAGCCGTAGGACGAGACGGCCATCCAGTCGACGGGGGCGGTGCCCGGGAGCGCCCGGGACAGGTCTGCCATAACCATGACGGCGCCCTTGAGGACCCCGACCAGCAGGAGGTCCTTGCCTGCGTACTCCGCCCAGATCTCGGTCGCGAGCTCGTCGAGCCGGCTGTGGATCTCCTCCTCGGTGATGAGGACCTTCTCGAGATCGGCTCCCATGTGGGCAGCGTCCACGGCACAACTCCTAGGTCGATGGCTCCGGTGCGAGGCTATTCAACCCGAGCCCGCGACGCGATGGATACCCGGCCACCGGATCGGGTGACCCTCAGGTCGCCGGGCAGGTGGGCCGGGCCCTGCCCGTGCCAGTGGGTGAGCAGGGCGTCACATGCCTCGGTATGACGGGTGCCCACCTGCCCGGGCGGCGCGCCCGCCGCGATGGCGAGCCGGCGCCATACGCGCGTGCGCACGGGGCGGGGCAGCGCGGACAGCGCGTCGACCTCCCAGGGGCCGGCCCCGAGGGACGTGACCGCCGCCGCCGCGAGCTCGTCGAGGAGGTCGGCGTCCTCGCGCAGCTGGGCGG
>NZ_JBFUEO010000024.1:0-53228 GCF_056403935.1 Pedococcus sp. P2_E4
GCTTGATGGCGGCGGCGCGGGCAGCCGCGGCGGCGCGCGCCCGGGCGGCCTCGGCCCTGGCCTGGGCGGCCGTCTTCGGCACCCACAGCTGGTCACCGATCGAGAGGTGGTTGCCACCCCGGGACAGCCTGTTGCGGGCGACGAGCGCTCCGACGGTGGTGCTGGTCCGCGTCGCGATGGCCGCGAGCGTGTCGCCACTGCGCACCGTGTAGCGCAGCCAACCGTGCGGAGCAGGGCTGGCCTTCTGGACGACGGCAGTGGGGACGTGGACCGCCGCGTGCGGTGCGGCGGGGGCGATCACCGGAGACATCGGGCGTGGCCTTTCGGAAGGTCCTGAGGCGGACTGCGAGCAGGTGCGGAAGTTGCTCAAGTGAGTGGTGTGGCAAGTGGGACTCTCGTGCAAGGTACACCACCTGACCGCAGGCAAATCGACTTACATCGATGTAATTTGCTTTGTCACGGATGGCTGGCAGGCTGGGCTCCGTGACCGACAACCCCGCCGACCCCTCCGAGGGCCCCACCACCGAGGACCTCGTCGGTGACTGGCTGACCGTTCCCGACATCGCCGAGCGGCTCGGCATCCCCCTGTCGTCGGTGCGGCGGATGATCGAGGAGCGCGAGCTGCTCTCGGCCCGCATCGGCGAGCGCCGTGTCGTGGCCGTGCCTGCTGCCTTCCTCGAAGACACGGTGCTGCCGCACCTGCGGGGCACCTTCACCGTGCTCTCCGACGGCGGCCTGGACGACGACGAGATCCTGCGCTGGCTGTTCACCCCCGACGACACCCTGCGGGTGCCGGGGACGCCGGTCGACAACCTACGGGCCGGGTTCAAGACCGAGGTGCGACGGCGCGCGATGGAGCAGGCCTTCTAGTAGCCACCTGCCGGGTGCGCTCAGAACACCCGGGACGTGGCGCTGTCGATAAGGGCGTCGAGCACGTCCAGGGACTCGGCGCCCAGGCCGGTCGTGGACTTCAGGGCGTGCCGTGCCGTGCCCGCCAGCCGGGTGATCTCGGCCTCGACCGCGTCGACGGCACCGCTGTCGGTGATGGCTTCGCGCAGGGCCTGCACCGTCGCGGTGTCGAGGGTCGCGTCGCCGAGGTGCTGCTCGACCAGGGCACGGCCGGCGTCGTCGGCCCCTGCGAGGGCATGCGCGACGAGGACCGTCCGCTTGCCCTCGCGCAGGTCGTCTCCCGCGGGCTTGCCCGTGGCAGCCGGGTCGCCGAAGACCCCGAGCAGGTCGTCCCGCAGCTGGAAGGCCTGCCCCAGGTCGAGCCCGTAGCGCGACAGCGCGCTGAGGTCCTCGGCGCTGGCTCCGCCCGCCGTCGCACCGATGAGCAGCGGGTGCTCGACGGTGTACTTGGCGCTCTTGAACCGGATGACGCGCTCGGCGCGTTCGACACGCTCGCGGGCCGGGACGCCCTCCCAGGAGCGGGCCGACTCGACGACGTCGAGGAACTGGCCGCCCATGAGCTGGGTGCGCATCCGGTCGAAGACCGGTCGCCCGCGGGAGAGGTGGCCGGCGTCGAGCCCCGAGGTCGCGTAGAGGTCCTCGGTCCAGCCCAGGCACAGGTTGCCGGCGAGGATCGCGCCGGCGACTCCGAACCGGCCGGCATCGCCGGCCCAGTCCTCGCGCTGGTGGCGCGCGGCCAGCGAGCGGTGCGCGGCCGGCATACCCCTGCGGGTGTCGCTGTCGTCCATGACGTCGTCGTGGATCAGGGCCGCCGCCTGGAAGAACTCCATGGCCGTGGCGACGCGCACGATGGCTTCGCTGTCGGGCTGGCCGGTCGCGCGGTAGCCCCAGTAGAGGAAGGCTGCCCGCAGCCGCTTGCCGCCCGTGAGGAGGCTGGCGACCACCGCCAGCAGGTCCTGCGCGTCGGGCCCGACCTCGGCGAGCACGGTCGACTGGTGGGCCAGCAGGTCGTCGACGACCCCCTGCACGCGGGCCCGCAGGTCGGCGGCGTCCAGCGGGTTGTCGTACTGGTGGCGGACCACGGCACCTCCTGCGCAGCTCGTCGAACGGTCTCAATCCGTGCTGTCCCTGAGCCTACGGCGTGCCTGCTCGACTAGTCTCACCGCCATGGCTTTGGGTCAACCCTCGAGATTGGCGCGGCCCGAACGGCTCACGAGGTCGATCCCGGGACGGCTGTCCTCGGCGAGCCCGTCGATCAGCTTCGAGTTCTTCCCGCCCAAGGACGACGCCAGCGAGGGTGCGCTCTGGGATGCGATCCGGCGGCTGGAGTCGGTGCGACCCGACTTCGTCTCGGTCACCTACGGTGCCGGCGGCTCCAGCCAAGACCGCACGGTGCGCGTCACCGAGCGGATCGCGCGGGAGACGACGCTGACGCCGTTGGCCCACCTCACCTGTGTCGGTGCGTCCGTCGCCGCGCTGCGCGGCGTCGTGGGCCTGTATGCCGCGAGTGGGGTCCGCAACATCCTCGCCCTGCGTGGTGACCCACCCGGCAACGTGGGCGGTCCGTGGGTGGCCCACCCCGAGGGGCTCGACCACGCCGAGGACCTGGTCAGGCTGATCCGTGGGCTGGGGGAGTTCACCGTGGGCGTGGCCGCCTTCCCCGACGTGCACCCCGAGTCCGAGGGCTTCGAGCACGACGTCGAGGTGCTGGTCCGCAAGGCCGACGCCGGGGCGACGTTCGCGATCACCCAGATGGTGTTCGACGCCGACACCTACCTGCGGCTGCGCGACGCCGTGGCGGCGCGTCGTGACCTGCCGATCACGCCCGGACTCATGCCGGTGACCAACTTCAAGCAGGTCGCGCGGATGAGCGAGCTGATGGGCACGCCGCTGCCCCCACCCGTGCTCGCGCGGCTCGAGGCCGTGGCCGACGACGTCGCGGCCACCCGTGAGGTCGGGGTGCAGATCGCGACCGAGCTCGCCGAGCGGATGCTCTCGGAGGGCGCTCCGGGCCTGCACTTCATCACGATGAACCGCTCGACGGCGACCCTCGAGGTCCACCGCAACCTGAGTCTCTAGCCTTCGTCAGCCTTCGTCGCTCACGCGCTCAGTCGGTCGTCGTGAACCGGCGCAGCAGGGCGGCGGCCCCGGAGAGCACGACGACGACCGTCCCGTAGACCGTCGCGGTGGTCTGGAGCCCGAGGTGCGGCGCCGCGAACCCGGCCGCCACGGCCGGCAGGCCGAACGCCAGGTAGCTCACCACGAAGACCGACGAGAAGAGCTCGCCGCGCTGGTGTGGGGCGACCGTCGGCGTGATGGAGCGCATGATCCCGAGGAAGGACGTCCCGAACCCCGAGCCGGCGACGACGGTCGCGAGCAGGAACCCCGGCAGCGACTCCGCGTGCAGGGCGATCAGCGTCAGGGCGGTGCCGAGCGCGAGCATGGTGGTGCCGTAGAGCGTGATCTGTCGGGGGGTGCGGTGGCGCCCCAGGTAGGAGCTGAGTGCCCCGGTGCCGGTCAGCAGCGCGACGACGGACCCCTGGGCCAGGTGGGTGCGCCCGTCCAGCAGCTGCCCGACGATGGGAGCACCGAGGGAGAGGTACAGGCCGCCCGTGGCCCACCCGGCGAACAGCGCGGGAGCGCTGCGGCGGAAGGCGGTGCGAGCCGGAGCCGGGATGCCGACCTGGGGCCGCAGCGAGCGCCTCCAGCCGTCGTGCCTCGGCGAGGTCTCCGGCAGGGCGAGGACGGTGGCGGCCAACGCGACGTAGGCACCCGTGAGCGTCGCGAAGACGACCCCGAGGGCTCGTGGCGTCGCGTCCAGGACCGCACCGGCGACCAGGGCGCCGGCCGCCAGGCCGGCCAGCGGCGTCGCGCTGTTGAGGGTGGCGGCGAGGCCGGGACGGGTGCGGGGTTCGAGGTCCACCACCGCGGCCGACATGGTCGACATCAGCAGGCCGGCCGCGACGCCCTGCACCGCGCGGGAGGTCAGCAGCATGGCGACGCTGTCGGCGTGCCAGAAGCCGAGCATGCTGACGGCCAGGATGACGAAGCCGGCGCCCAGGACCGGTCGGCGACCGATGTGGTCCGACAGCGACCCGGTCACCAGCAGCGTGGCCAGGAGGGTGAGCGCGTAGACCCCGAAGATCGTGGTCATGGTCCCGGCGGAGAAGCCGATCTCGGCCTGGAGGACCGGGTAGAACGGTGAGGGCGCGCTGGCGCCGACCATCATCGCGACGACGAAGGCGAGGGCGAGCCCGAAGGCCAGGCGTGACCGGGCCGGTCCGACGCTGCTCGCGGCGGCCGAGGCGGCGCTCGTGGCCGTCGTGGCGGCGTTGGTGGCCGCTGTGGGGGCGCTCGCTGCGTCGACGGGTTCGGCGGTGGTGGGGGAGCTGGGCGCGGTCATGGCGGGCCTCTCGGGAAAAGGACTGTTCGAAACTTGTCGAACTCCGAACCGACCCGGGGCATTCCCGATCGCGCCAAACTGGTTCGAGTATTATCGAACCATGCCTCGAGGACAGGACCTGCCCCACCCCGACGTCGCGGACGTCGCGCTCACCGACGTGCTGTTCGCGCTGAGCGATCCCGCGCGGCTGCAGATCGTGCGCGACCTGGCCGAGGGACCGCTCGAGATGGCCCAGTGCGGTGCGACCAACCCGGCCCTGCCCAAGTCGACCAAGTCCCACCTGATGAAGGTGCTGCGTGAGGCCGGCATCATCCGCAACCAGCCGCAGGGTCGCCAGCGCCTGGTGTCGCTGCGGCGCGAGGAGCTCGACGCCTCGTTCCCCGGCCTGCTCGACAGCGTGCTCGGCGTCCGAAGCACCTGAGCCTTCCGCACGCGCGCACCCGGCCCCCGCGGCATACTGCGCCGTGGCGGGCACGGGCGAGGCGGGTGACCTTCAGTCGGCGGGTGGGCCCTGCAGGGGCCGGAGCTCACCCACGAGGGGGACGACGTCGGCGATGGAGTCCACGATGCGGGTGGGCTGCCAGGGGAACCGGCCCACCTGCTCGGGGCGGGTGGACCCGGTCAGCACGAGGATCGTGCGCAGACCCGCCTCGAGCCCGCTGATGACGTCGGTGTCCATCCGGTCGCCGATCATCACCGTCGACTCGGAGTGGGCGTCGATCCGGTTGAGCGCGCTGCGCATCATCAGCGGGTTCGGCTTGCCGACGAAGTAGGGCTGGTGGCCGGTGGCCGCGCTGATCAGGGCGGCGACGGAGCCGGTGGCGGGCAGCATGCCGTGCGGGCTGGGTCCGCTGACGTCCGGGTTGGTCGCGATGAAGCGGGCCCCGGCCTCGATGAGGCGGATCGCCTTGGTGATCGCCTCGAACGAGTAGGTGCGGGTCTCGCCGAGCACCACGTAGTCGGGGTCGCGTTCGGTCATGGTGTAGCCCACCTCGTGCAGTGCCGTCGTCAGTCCGGCCTCCCCGACGACGAAGGCGGTGCCCCCGGGCCGCTGGTCGGCGAGGAACTGCGCGGTCGCGAGGGCGGAGGTCCAGATCGACTCCTCGGGCACGTCGATGCCGCTGGACAGCAGCCTGGCCCGCAGGTCACGGGGGGTGAAGATCGAGTTGTTCGTGAGGACGAGGAAGCGCCGGCCCGACTCCTGCAGCGCCGCGATGAAGTCGGCGGCTCCGGGGATGGCGCTCTCCTCGTGGACGAGGACGCCGTCCATGTCGGTGAGCCAGCACTCGACGGGCTTCGGTGTGGTCATGGGCCCATTGTGTCCGAGATGCGTGCGCGGATTGGGGGAGTGCCGGTCCCCGGACGGCGGGCACGATGGGAGGGCCTGAAGGAGGTGCTCGTCATGTCGTTGGCCACGAGCGCAGTAGCGGCGCTGCTTCCTGTCGCGGACATCGAGCGCGCCAAGGGTTTCTACGACCGGCTGGACCTGCCGTTCCTGGGGACGAACGACGAGGGCAGCCTGGTGTACCAGCTCAGCGGTGGGGCGACGCTGATCCTGCTCCCGCGCGAGGCAGGGACCCAGAACCCGAGCACGGCGCTGACCTGGGAGGTCGACGACGTGGCGGCGGAGCTTGCCGACCTCGAGGGGCGTGGGGTCGTCTTCCAGGACTACGACCTGCCGGAGCTCAAGACCGTCGACCACATCGCCGAGCTCGGCGGTGAGAAGGCGGCCTGGTTCCTCGACCCCGACGGGAACGTGCTGTGCATCCACCAGGCTGCGGCTGGGTGAGGTCGACGGATGAGGTCGACGGGTGAGGTCAATCGGGTGAGGTCGACCTGGTGAGGTCGCTCAGGCGACCTCGATGGCATGGCCTCCCGTGACCCGGAGCAGCTCCTCGTAGGTCGTCCTGAAGACCGTGTGGCTGTGGCCGGCGGCGGCCCAGACGTAGGGGTGGCGGGACAGCGAGACGTCGACGACGGCCGGGACCGGTGAGGTGTGCCCGACCGGCGCGACGCCGCCGATGGCGAACCCGGTGTGGTCGCGGACGAAATCGGCGTCGGCGCGGTCGAGGTGGTCGACGTCGTCGAGCAGGTCGGCCACCTTGACCAGGTCGACTCGGTGGGCGCCCGAGGTCAGCACGAGCAGCGGGGTGATCCGGCCCTGTGCGTCGTGGGCGCGGAACACGAGGGAGTTGGCGATCTCGGCGGGGGTGATGCCGAGGGCGTCCGCGGCCGCCACGGCCGTGCGGGCCGCGTCGGGCAGGGTGACGACCTGGGGGGCGACGTGGTGCAGGGCCAGGGCGGCGAGGACGCGCTGGACTGCGGGGTGCGTGCTGCGGTCCGGCGCGGGCGAGGCGTCGGCGGTCGACATGCAGGAATGCTAGGGCTGCTCGCAGGGTGTCGACCAGAGGATTCTGCGGTTGCCCCTTGACGGCCTGTCGGGGCAGGGGTGTACCTTCGAATCATCGAACACACGTTCGAACAGATGGTCTCCACCATCGCGGGATCGACGGCTCCACGGCCCCACACCGTGCGCCGGTCCCGCGGACCGTGGGGGAGCCGTCCGTGCTGCCCCGACCCGGTGGCCAGGCGCCTCGACCCCGCCTGCCCACCGGGCGGGGCGCACACCACCCCCTGTCATCGCACTGCCGTGCGGCGATCCGACCTGCCCGCGTACACCAGCCCGCACCACCTGCCCGCGTACACCAGCCCGCACCACCAGCCCGCACCACCAGCCCCGCTGGAGAAGGAGTCATTCGTGGTCCGCCGCTACGACGAGCCCATCGAGGTCCGCGAGACCCGCGACGACGTCACCCCTGCGCCCGATGCCTTCGTGTGGCGCGGCAGGCTCTACGTCGTACGGGCCGTCCTCGACCGGTGGAAGGAGCGGCGCCCTTGGTGGCGCGACGTCCACGACCAGTACGACCAGCGCGACCAGCAGGGCCGGCACCAGTCCAGCCGTGGCGCCCAGCCCGGTCCGGCCGGCACCGATGTGCTCACCGACGCGCGCGAGCAGCTGGTATGGCGGGTGGAGGCCAGCGCCGGCCGGCTCGCCGCGGTGGGGGTGTTCGACCTCGGGCTGACGCCCGAGCGCCAGTGGACCCTGCTGCGGGTCGCGGACTGAGGAGCGCGCCATGACCACCGCCATCGCTTCCACCGCCATCCCTTCTACCGCAGTCGCCCCCACGCCCCTGCGCGATGCCTCGTCGGCGCTCGACCTGCTCGACCGCTCCCGCCAGTCCCTGCTGGCCGCCTGTCAGAGCGCCGTGGTCGTCGAGCGGTTCACCCAGGCCCAGCTCGGGGCGTTGCGGGCGGCGGCGGCGCTGGTCGCAGCCCGTCCCACGACCTGGCGACCGCAGGGGCCGCACAGCCTGTGGGAGCTGCTGCCGACGGTGGCTCCCGAGCTGTCCGAGTGGGCCGACTTCTTCGAGCTCACCACGCCTCGTCCGCGCAGGTCACCGGCCATCTCCTCCCGCGAGGCAGACGACCTGCTGCGCCAGGCCGAGACCTTCCTCGACCTGGTCTGCCGCAGCCTCGGGCTGCCGGTCCCGCAGCACCACGGTGACGTCCTCGTGCCCACGAGCACACCCGCCGTACCCGCCGCGGCACCCAGCGCCATACCCACTGCGGCACCCACTGCGGCACCCACTGCGGCACCCACCGCCAGACCCACGGGCTGAGCCCTGTGGGCACCGACGACTTCGCCCATCTCCACGTCGCCTCGGGATTCTCGATGCGCTACGGCACCGCGACCCCCGAGGCCCTCGTCGAACGAGCCGCCCAGCACCGCCAGAGCATCGTGGCGCTCACCGACCGCGATGGCCTCTACGGCGCGGTGCGGTTCGTGACCGCCGCGACCGCCGCAGGACTGGCCCCGGTGCTCGGGGTCGACCTCGCGGTCGGCCCTGAGCACGCGGCACCACCAGGTCCCGGTGCCCGCGACGCCCCCGGAGCCCGCACCCCGGTGCGCGGCGGGGCGGAACGCGACCCGCGTCACCCACGGGTGACCGTGCTCGCTCGGGGTCGCGCTGCCGGGCTGCCCGCCGGGGTGGGCTGGGCGGCGTTGTGCCGGCTGGTCACCGACACCCACCTGCGGGGCGAGCGAGGGGTGCCGGTGAGCTCGGTCAGCGTGCTCGCCGACCGCTGTGCGGCGCCGCCGGGGGAGCCCAGCCCGTTGGTCGTGCTCCTCGGTCCCGACTCCGACGTGGGGCGTGCGGTGCTGGCGGGGCGCCCCGACCAGGCGCGCGCGCTGCTCACGGCATGGCGCCGGCGGCTGCCACCCGACGCGCTGGTCGTCGAGGTGGTGTGCCACGGCGGACCACAGGGCACCCCCGCGTCCCGGTGGCACGCCACCCGTCTGCTGGGGCTGGCCGACGAGCAGGGGCTGCCCGCGGTGCTCACCGCGGCGGTGCGACACGTCGACCCGGGCGAGTCTGCCGTGGTCGACGTCCTCGACGCCGCGAGGCGGCTGGTCGCCCTCGACACCCGCCACCTCGACCGGGTCACCGACGCCGCGCACCTGGCGACGACCCCGGTGATGCACGACATCGCCCGCGAGGTCACCGGGGGCGACCTCGCCCGTGCCGACGCCCTGGTCGAACGCACCATCGCGGTGGGGCTGGCCTGTGCCCAGAGTGCCCGCCACGACCTGGGCATCGGCTCGGTCCACCTGCCCGAGCCCGACCGGGTGGGCGTCGAGCCAGGCATGAGCGCCCAGGTGGTCCTCGAGCAGCGCTGCCGCGGGGCGGTGGCATGGCGCTACCCCGGGGCGAGCGAGCGCGACCTCGCGGCCATCGAGAGCCGGCTCACCGACGAGCTCAAGGTGATCGCCGAGCTGGGCTACCCCACCTACTTCCTCACCGTTGCCCAGGTCGTCGACCTGATCCGTGAGCTGGGGGTGCGCGTGGCGGCGCGCGGGTCGGGTGCGGGGTCGCTGGTCAACTACCTGCTCGGCATCAGCGGCGTCGACCCGATCCGCTACCGGTTGCTCATGGAGCGCTTCTGCTCACCGTTGCGGGCCGAGCTGCCCGACATCGACATCGACGTCGAGTCGGCCCGGCGCACCGAGGTCTACCAACGCATCCTCGACCGGTTCGGCGGCGAGCGGGTCACCTGCGTCTCGATGATGGACACCTACAAGGTGCGCCACGCGATCCGTGACGTGGGTGCGGCGCTCGGGCTGCCGCCGGTGGAGGTCGACGAGATCGCCAAGGCCTTCCCGCACATCCGCGCCCGCGACGCGCGCAGTGCCATCGCCGAGCTCCCCGAGCTGCGCTCGCGAGGGCTCGACAGCCCGCGGTTGCGAGCGTTGTTCGACCTCGTCGAGCGACTCGACGGGCTGCCGCGACACATCGCGCTGCACCCGTGCGGGGTGATCCTCTCCGACGGCGGGCTGCTCGACCGCACCCCCGTCGAGGCGAGCTGGCTGGGCTTCCCGATGAGCCAGTTCGACAAGGACGACGTCGAGACCCTGGGGCTGATCAAGCTCGATGTGCTCGGCATCCGCATGCAGTCGGCGATGGCCCACGCCGTCCAGGAGGTCGCGCGGGTCGACGGGATCGAGGTCGACCTCGACGACCAGACCCAGGTCCCGCTCGACGACGAGGCGACGTTCCGGCTCATCCGCACCAGCCACACGCTCGGCTGCTTCCAGATCGAGAGCCCCGGGCAGCGCGAGCTCATCGGCAAGTTCGGGCCCCAGCGGTTCGAGGACCTCGTCATCGACATCTCCCTGTTCCGGCCGGGCCCGGTGAAGTCCGACATGATCACGCCGTTCCTCGAGGCCAGGCACGGCTGGAAGGACGTCTCCTACCTGCACCCCACCCTGGTCGAGGCGTTGCAGGAGACCGAGGGCGTCGTCGTCTTCCACGAGCAGGTGCTGATGATCGTCGCCGAGACGACGGGGGTCTCGCTGGCCCAGGCCGACGAGGTACGACGTGCGCTCGGCACCCCCAGGGGACAGCTCGAGATCGAGGCGTGGTGGCGCCCCGCGGCACTCGCTCGCGGCTATGCACCGGCGGACGTCGACCGCATCTGGGAGGTGCTCAAGGCCTTCGCGTCGTTCGGGTTCTGCAAGGCGCACGCTGCTGCGTTCGCACTGCCGACCTACCACTCGGCATGGCTCAAGACCCACCACGCTGCGGCGTTCCTGGCAGGCGTGCTCACCCACGACCCCGGCATGTACCCCAAGCGGCTCATCCTCGACGACGCCCGGTCGCTCGGCATCGCGGTGCTCGGGCTCGACGTCAACGCCTCGACGGGCAGCTACCGCATCGAGCGGCTCGACGACACCACCGACGACCCAACCGGCGACACGACCGACGACCCAACCGACGACACGCGCGAGGCTGGCGGACCCTCGTTCGCCCCGCCGCACCCCGACCTGCCCGACGCCAGTGCCTACGGCATCCGCCTGTCGCTCGCGGACGTGCGGGGCATCAACGACGGCGAGGTCGCGCGGATCGTCGCCGGGCAGCCGTATGCCGGGCTGTCCGACTTCTGGCACCGCGCCCACGTGTCACGCCCGGTCGCCGAACGCCTCGTCCTCGCCGGTGGCTTCGACGCCCTCTACGGCATCGGCGAGGCTGCCCTGGGGCGGCGAGGCCGCACCACCCGGCGCGACCTGCTGCTCCACGTCGCCGAGCTCGACCGCTACGGCCGGGCCCTCGACCGGTCGGCGCGACGGGCGGCACCACGCCGTGGGGGAGCACGCAGCACACCGGCGGAGGGGGCGCTGCGGGGGGACGAGGTGCGCGACCGGGCCGCCGCGCAGTCGCAGGCGGCACTGCCGGTCCGCTCCGCCGAGCAGCAACCCACCCAGCTGACCCTCGATCTCGGCGACCGGCCCGAGCTCACCAGCGGCACCGGGCTGCCCGAGCTCACCGGTCCCGAACGCGTCCGCGCCGAGCTCGACATCCTGGGCCTCGATGCCAGCGCCCACGTCGTCGAGTTCTACGCACCGATGCTCGACGCCCTCGGGGTGACCCGCAGCCGTGACCTGCTGAGGGCCCGCAGCAGGTCCACGGTGTGGGCGTGCGGGGTCAAGGTCGCGACCCAGACCCCCCCGATCCGGTCTGGGCGCCGGGTCGTGTTCCTCACCCTCGACGACTCCACGGGGCCGGTCGACGCGACCTTCTTCGAGGACGTCCAGGGGCCCTACGCCGCCACGGTCTTCCACTCCTGGATGCTGCTCGTGCGCGGCGTGGTCCGGCGCACCGGACCGCGCGGCATCTCGTTGCGAGCCACCGGGGCGTGGGAGCTCACCCCGTTGTGGGAGGCGTGGCGGACCGGTGGCCTCGAGGCGGTGTATGCCGCGATGGAGGCTTCCGAGCGGGCCGCCACCGAGCAGGCGCAGGCCTTGGAGGCAGCACACGCGGAGTCGGTGCGGGGAGGGCGACGGGTGCTGGTGCACGCCTCGGGGTTCCGGCAGTCGCCCTACGCCGACACCAAGCCCCCCGGCGAGGACGTGCGCGGCTCGCACCGGCTGGGTCAGGGCAGCGGGCCGGGGGCCGTGGTGCCTGATCAGTTCCCGCCGACGCGCAAGCTCTGGCACTCCAGTCCCGGCAGCTCGGGTCACTAGGGAGGGCAGGGCATGCTGGCGGCTAGGGTTGGACCCACGAGGACAACCTCCTCGGGAGCATCGAGACGAAGGTGGCGTGGTGACCGAAGCGCAGTGGCGGACCCGCCGTGGCGGCGTCGAGACGGCCCTGCGCACCTCGGCGGTGTGGTCCGCGGTCCATGACCTCCTCGCCACCCAGCAGGCCACCCTCGGTCGACCGCTGCGGGTGCTCGACCTGGGTGGAGGCACGGGCGGCCTGGCCGTCCCCATCGCCGAGCTGGGCCACGACGTGACGGTGGTCGACCCCAGCCCTGACGCCCTCGCCTCCCTGTCGCGGCGCAGCGCCGAACGCGACGTCGCGCAGCGGGTCACCGCCCTGCAGGGTGACGCCGAGTCACTCGCCGACCTGCTCGGCGACCAGCCTGTCGACCTCGTCTGCTGCCACGGCACCCTCGAGGTCGTCGACGACCCCCAGGGCACCCTCGCAGCCCTGGCCGGCGTCCTCGCCCCGGGTGGTCACCTCAGCCTCGTGGCCGCCCAGCGACTGGCCGTCGTGCTGGCCCGGGCCCTGGCCGGCCAGTTCAGCCAGGCCCACGAGGCGCTCACCAGCGACGACGGGCGGTGGGGTGGTGCCGACCCGCTGCCACGCCGTTTCGATGCCGCCGGCCTGTCGGCGATGGTCCAGACGGCTGGTCTCGAGGTCGTCGACGTCCACGGGGTGCGGCTCTTCAGCGACCTCGTCCCCTCCGCGCTGGTCGACTCCGAGGCCGACCGCGCCGCCCTGCTCCAGCTCGAGGAGGCGGCCAGCCGCCACCCCGAGTTCGGCTTCCTCGGCCAGCTCGGTGCAGCGGTGCACGTCCTCGCCACGCATCCGTGAGCCGGCGCCAGTTCGCCCTCCCGGCGCGCAGCGAGGAGCAGCCTCCCGACGACACCGGCTGCACCGTCCTGCACGTCGACATGGACGCCTTCTACGCCTCGGCCTCACTGCTCAGCCGCCCCGAGCTGGTCGGCACCCCGGTGATCATCGGCGGCGGCAACCGCGGCGTCGTCCTGTCCGCCACCTACGAGGCACGCCGGTTCGGCGTCGCCTCCGCCATGCCGATGTCGCGCGCTCGCCGGCTCTGCCCGCAGGCCACCGTGATCAGCCCCGACCACGGGCTCTACTCACAGATCTCCGCCGCCGTGATGGCGACCTTCGAGACGATCACCCCCGTGGTCGAGCCGCTGTCGCTCGACGAGGCCTTCCTCGACGTGTCCGGGTCGGTGCGCCGGCTCGGCAACCCGGCCCGGATCGGCCAGCTCATCCGCGACACGATCCACGACGAGCAGGGCATCACCTGCTCCGTGGGGGTGGCGCCCACCAAGTTCGTCGCCAAGCTCGCCTCGGGGCTGGCCAAGCCCGACGGCATGGTCGTGGTGCCGCGCGACGAGGTGGTCGCGTTCGTGCAGCAGCTGCCCGTCGGTGCCCTGTGGGGTGTCGGTGACAAGACCGAAGAGGCCCTGGTCCGGCTGGGGCTGCACACCGTGGCCGACATCGCCCACACCCCCCTCGAGACGCTCACCCGGGCGCTGGGGGAGACCTACGGCCCGCACCTGCACGACCTCGCGTGGGGCCGTGACCCCCGCCGCGTCGAACCTGTGCGTCGTGAACGCAGCATCGGCTCCGACGAGACGTTCGAGTTCGACGTCGATGACCCGGCCTACATCCACCGCCAGCTGCTCAAGCTCAGCGACCGCACCGCAGCACGGGTCCGCTCCGCGGGCCTGATGGGACGCACCGTCTCGATCAAGGTGCGGTTCTCCGACTTCACGACCATCACCCGCAGCAAGACCCTGCGCGACCCCACGGACATCAGCCGCGACATCTACGACACGGCCAAGGCCCTGTTCGACGCGCTGGGGCTGCAGCGGGCACGGATCCGGCTGGTCGGGGTGCGGATGGAGGGCCTGGTCGAGGCCGAGGGGGCTCCGATCCAAGGGCTGCTCGACGAGCCGGACCACGGATGGCGTGACGCGGACCGGGCTGTCGACCGGGCGAGCGCGCGGTTCGGGGCCGGCAGCGTGCGCCCCGCGAGCCTCATCAGCGACGGCGACCGCCGGCCGCGGCCCTCCCAGGGGTAGCCGCCGGGGTCAGATGGCCCCATCCGGTCAACGTGCTGCGGCGAACGGCTAGTGCACGAGGCCCCGGCGACATATCCTGAAAACAAGTCAGCGGACGGCCACTGACCGGCAACGATGCCCCTTTCGGCACCGCAACGAAACAGCGGCCTGATGCGTTGGACTACATGCACGTCGCACGCCGTCAGAGGGCCACACAGCCAGGAGGTCATCGTGCCGCTCTCAGAGCACGAACAGCAGCTGCTCGAGCAGATGGAGCAGGCGCTGTACGCCGAAGACCCCAAGTTCGCCTCGCAGATGCAGGGAGCCGGGGCCAAGGCGGCAGCCCGGCGCCGGATCGCGATCGGCGTCGTCGGCGCCATCGTCGGTCTCGTGCTGGTCCTCGTGGGTGTCCAGACAGCGTTGTGGTGGGTGGGCGGTGTCGGCTTCGCGATCATGGTCGCGGCCGTCGCCTTCGCAGTCACCCCACCGCGCCGCAAGGCCGCTCTCGGGACCGTGCAGCCCGACGGGTCCGTGCGGCGCACGACGTCGACGCGGCCCAAGCAGGGCAAGACGACCGGGTCGTTCATGAACCGTCTCGAGGAGCGCTGGGACCGCCGGCGGGACGACTACTGAGCCCAACACGACCAGCACTGGGCTGAGCACGACGAAGAGCGGGCTAAGCACGACCCCCAGTGGTGCCGAGCCGTGGGCGTCAGCCTCTCAGCGGCTGAGCAGCACTCCGACGACCCACGTCGTCGTGATCGCCACCGCGGCGAGCAGCTCGATCCCGATCGACGTGAAGACGGCGCGCAGGGCCGCCTTGGTGGCTGTCCAGGCAGAGGCCCGGTCCCGGGAGTGCCCCAGCTCGACGAGGTAGATCCCGAGCACGAACCCCACGGGTCCACCCACGACGGGGATCACGAAGAACCCGACGATGCCCACCAGCACCGCCAGGAGCAGCGTGGAACGCCGTACGCCGGCCTCCCGCAGCCGGCGCCCCGGCACGGCATACTGCAGCGCGATCCCGGCCACCCACAGGACGGCACTGATCCCGAAGATCGTCCAGGCCAGGGTCGTCCCCGTGTCGAACGCCCACACGAACACCGCGGCCAGCACGATGAGCAGGCCGGGGATGACGGGGACGACGATCCCCACCATCCCGATCAGGATCAGGACGATGGGGACCCAGATGGTGGTGTCCACGGGCGGGTTGCCGGCGGCCGCGTCCTATCGCTCGTCGTCGCCGGCGGCGGCGGGCGTCTCGTGGAGGCGCTCGCTCTCGTCAGTGATGTCGGCGTGCTCGCGAAGCTTCGGCAGGTGCTCACGTCCGTGGTGGGCGCAGAACAGCAGTTCTCCCCCCACGTGCAGGCGGGCGCGCACGTAAGCCTGGGCGCCGCAGCGGTCGCAGCGGTCCGCCGCGGTCAAAGTGGGTGCCAGTGCAGTAGTCACGTCAGCCTTCCTTCTCATCGTGTCTCTCATGAGACGTCCTACTCCGGTCCGGGGTTGCTCGTCGCTGGGGAGAACTTCCCCGACTACCCGGTCCGGCGCCGGTAGCAACAGTCAAGCACGCGTCGTTCTTCCCACCGTGCATTGGGCCATGATGTGGGTCATGTCATGTCGCATCGGGTGATTCGTGGCTCGGGTGTCCGGTGGATGTGTCGAGCCGCGCGATGAGTCTGCGTCCGCGTGCCTGCGCGGGGGCGTGAGTGCCCCGGGATACCGTGGGAGGCCCCCGGTGAGCGTCCCGGGGGACGACCCGAGGAGACACCCAGCGTTGGCCACCGCCGCGACCGCCACCACCGCCAAGAAGGCTGCGACCACCAAGTCCAGCTCGGACTACAGCGCGCACCACCTGCAGGTCCTCGAGGGCCTCGAGGCCGTGCGCAAGCGGCCGGGCATGTACATCGGCTCCACCGACGGTCGCGGCCTCATGCACTGCCTCTGGGAGATCATCGACAACGCGGTCGACGAGGCGCTCGCCGGCCACGGCGACACGATCGACGTCGTGCTCCACCAGGACGGCTCGGTCGAGGTGCGTGACAACGCCCGCGGCATTCCCGTCGACATCGAGCCCCGTACCGGTCTGACCGGCGTCGAGGTGGTCTTCACCAAGCTGCACGCGGGCGGCAAGTTCGGCGGCGGGTCCTACACGGCGTCCGGTGGCCTGCACGGCGTCGGCGCGTCGGTGGTCAACGCCCTGTCCTCGCGCCTGGACGTCGAGGTCGACCGGGGTGGCAAGACGTACGCGATGAGCTTCCGCCGTGGCGAGCCTGGCTACTTCCCGGACGTCGCCAGCGCCGACAAGAGCCCCGACCACGAGTTCCGGCCCTACGAGCGCAGCAGCGAGCTGGCCGTGATCGGCAAGACCAAGCGAGGTGTCACCGGCACCCGCGTGCGCTACTGGGCCGACCGCCAGATCTTCATCAAGGAGGCGGCGTTCGACTACGACCAGCTCGTGGCGCGGGCCCGCCAGACCTCGTTCCTCGTGCCGGGTCTGCGGCTCGTCGTCCGTGACGAGCGCCGGCTCCCGGGGACCCCGGGGGAGTCCGGCCCCCACGAGGAGACCTTCGTCCACGACGGGGGCATCTCGGAGTTCGCCGAGTTCCTGGCCCCGGACGCCCCGGTGACCGACGTCTGGCGGCTTCAGGGCACCGGCACCTTCACCGAGACCGTCCCGGTGCTCGACGCCAAGGGACACATGAGCCCGACCGAGGTCGAGCGCGAGTGTGGCGTCGACATCGCGGTGCGATGGGGCACCGGCTACGACGCCAAGGTCAGCTCGTTCGTCAACATCATCGCGACGCCCAAGGGCGGCACCCACATCGCGGGGTTCGAGCAGTCCCTGCTCAAGGTCTTCCGCAAGCAGCTCGAGGTCAACAGCCGGCGCCTGAAGGTGGGCAGCGACAAGCCCGAGAAGGACGACGTCCTCGCAGGCCTGACCGCCGTGGTGACGGTGCGGCTGGCGGAGCCGCAGTTCGAGGGACAGACCAAGGAGGTCCTCGGGACCAACGCGGTCCGCGCCATCGTCTCCAAGGTCGTCGAGCAGGAGCTCACGGCGCTCCTGACGTCGACCAAGCGCGGCGAGAAGGCCCAGGCAGCCCTGCTGCTCGAGAAGGTCGTCTCCGAGATGAAGTCGCGCATCAGTGCGCGGATGCACAAGGAGACCCAGCGTCGCAAGAACGCGCTGGAGTCGTCCTCGCTGCCGGCCAAGCTGGCCGACTGCCGCAGCACCGACGTCGAGAAGTCCGAGCTGTTCATCGTCGAGGGCGACAGCGCCCTGGGCACCGCCAAGCTCGCCCGCTCGAGCGACCACCAGGCGCTGCTGCCCATCCGCGGCAAGATCCTCAACGTCCAGAAGGCCTCGGTCTCGGACATGCTCAAGAACGCCGAGTGCGCCGCCATCATCCAGGTGATCGGGGCCGGCTCCGGCCGCTCGTTCGACCTCGACGCAGCCCGCTACGGCAAGGTCGTCATCATGACCGACGCCGACGTCGACGGCGCCCACATCAGGACGCTCCTGCTCACCTTGTTCTTCCGCTACATGCGGCCTCTGGTCGAGGCCGGTCGGGTGTATGCCGCCGTGCCCCCCTTGCACCGCATCGAGGTCGTCAACCCCGGCGGCAAGAAGAACGACCTCCTCTACACCTACTCCGAGAAGGAGATGCGCACGACGGTCGCCTCGCTCGGCAAGCGCGGCAAGACCATCAAGCAGCCGCTGCAGCGCTACAAGGGCCTCGGTGAGATGGATGCCGACCAGCTGGCCGAGACGACCATGGACCCACGGCACCGGACGCTGCGCCGGGTGACCCTGCGCGATGCCGAGGTGGCCGAGCGGGTGTTCGAGCTGCTCATGGGCAACGACGTCGCGCCGCGCAAGGACTTCATCGTCGAGTCGGCCGCCGAGCTCGATCGCGAGCGCATCGACGCCTGACCGGTTCGCGGCGTTTGTCGTTGCCTCGAGGTGTCAACTGCGCCAGTGTTGGGGGCCACAGGCACCGCACGGCCTTTGAGCAGGAGGACATCGTCATGAGCACGACCATGCACGAGGAGCTGGGTGAGGAGCAGACCGAGCTGAAGAGGGTCATGGGACCCAAGCTCCTGCTGCTGTTCATCGTCGGGGACATCCTGGGCACCGGGGTCTATGCCCTCACCGGGGACGTCGCGGCCGAGGTCGGTGGCGCCGCCTGGGTGCCGTTCCTGGTCGCCTTCGTCATCGCGATGATCACCGCCTTCTCCTACCTCGAGCTCGTCACCAAGTACCCGCAGGCAGCTGGCGCCGCGCTCTACACGCACAAGGCGTTCGGTGTGCACTTCCTGACCTTCATCGTGTGCTTCACGGTGATGTGCTCCGGCATCACGTCCGCGTCGACGGCCTCGCGGGCGTTCGCCTCCAACCTCGCCAAGGGCTTCGGGTTGGACGACGAGAACTCCAGCCTCATCCTGCTCATCGCCCTGGGCTTCATGGCCCTCGTGGCGGCGGTCAACTTCCGCGGTGTGGGCGAGAGCGTCAAGGCGAACATCGTGCTCACCGCTGTCGAGCTCTCCGGGTTGTTGCTCGTGATCATGGTGGGCTTCTATGCGCTCTTCGCCGGCAAGACCAACTTTGCCGACACCATGGTGTTCGACAGCCCGAGCGACAAGAGCGCCTTCCTCGCAGTGACGGCCGCGACGTCGCTGGCCTTCTTCGCGATGGTCGGCTTCGAGGACTCGGTCAACATGGCCGAGGAGACCCACGACCCGGTGCGCAACTTCCCCAGGACGATGATCACCGGCATCGGCATCACCGGCCTGATCTACATCCTCGTCGCCCTGTTCGCCGTGGCGATCGTCCCCGTGGGCGAGCTCGGCAACAGCGACACGCCCTTGGTCAAGGTGGTCGAGACCGCGGCACCCGGCATCCCGATCGAGAAGCTGCTGCCGTTCATCTCCATGTTCGCGGTCGCCAACTCGGCGCTGATCAACATGCTCATGGCCAGCCGCCTCCTGTACGGCATGTCCCGCCAGGAGGTCCTGCCCTCCTTCCTGGGCAAGGTGCACTCCCGACGCCAGACCCCCTGGGCCGCCATCCTCTTCACCACGGCGATCGCCTTCGGCCTCATCTACACGGTCACCAAGCACGCCGAGGGTGAGGTCATCTCCGCGCTGGGTGGCACCACCGCGCTGCTGCTCCTCGGCGTGTTCACCATCGTCAACATCTGCGTGCTGGTGCTGCGCAAGGACGTCATCCAGCGACGGCACTTCGTGGCACCCACCGTGATGCCCGTCATCGGGGCCCTGGCCTGTGCGTTCTTCGTCGGGCCCTGGACAGGCCGCGACGGCATCCAGTACACGATCGCCGGCTGGCTCCTGGGGATCGGTGTGGTGCTGTGGGCGCTCACGTGGTTCGCCAACCGTGCCCTGCGGTCCAAGAAGACCTACCTGCGCGACCCCGAGGAGCTCACCGAGCGTGAGGGCGGTCGCAACTAGCTGTCCGGGGCGGCCTGGTCATCCTCGGCCGGTCGGTCACACCATGGCGACGGCGGTGCGGCGCGCGCTGCGCCGCTTGTGCCCGGCTCCGGGGCGCGGGGGAGCCGTCGACTCGCGCACGACCAGCTCGACGTCGAGGACGTCGTCGACGACGGTGTCCGGGGCGCGCCCGTGCAGGGCGTCGATCATGAGGGCGCCGGCCCGCCGGCCCTGTGCCTCGACGTCCTGCCGCACCGTGGTGAGCCCGAAGATCTCGGAGTGGACGTGGTCGTCGATGCCGATCACGGACACGTCACCCGGCACGGCGAGCCCGCGGCGTCGCGCTGCGCTCATCACGCCGAAGCCCATCTCGTCCGAGGCGGCCATGACGCAGGTGGGGTAGTGGTCGCGGTCGAACAGCTCCAGGGCGTGCACGGCCGCGCCCGCTGCCGTCCAGTCACACTCGAGCGTCCACTCCGGTGGGCACTCGAGGCCGTTCGCGGACATCAGCGTGGTGAACGCGGCCCGTCGGTCGAAGGGCGTCTGCAGGTGGGTGATCGAGGCTGGAACCGTTCCGGCGTAACCGATCTCGCGATGGCCCAGGTCGAGTGCGTACTGGGTGGCCAGGGTCATGGCGGCCCCGTCGTCGATCCGGACCGAGGGCCAACCGGGCTGGCGGTTCCCGACGGTCACGACCGGCAGACCGAGGCGGTCGAGGAGGGCACGCTCGGAGGCTTCCGGGGGCACGTTGAGGATGATCGCGCCGTCGGCGCGCTTCCACAGCATGCTCTGGGAGATCGGGAGGCGGGTGTCGAAGGTGTGGCCCTCGAGGTCGCAGAGCAGCACGTGGTAGCCGTCGTCGCGCAGGACCTTCTCGATGCCGCTCACGACGGTCGCGAAGAACCACCGGTTGAAGTACGGCGTGATGACGCCGATGCCCCTGGTGCGACCCGAGACCAGGCTGGTGGCGGCGGGAGAGGCGACGTAGTGCAGCTCGGAGGCGGCGGCAAGGACCCGGTCACGGGTGCGGGGGCTGACCCGGTCGACGCCGCGCAGGGCGCGGGAGACGGTCGCGACCGACACTCCCGCAGCCTTGGCGACGTCGCCGATGGTGGTCATCTCGCATCCCTTTGGTCCGTGTGCCTAGGCGCCCGTGTTGCGCCGTGCCCGCCAGGCCAGCCAGCAGAGGACCAGCAGCACCGCGAGCAGTGCGGCCGCCCCTCCTGCTGGCTTGCCCTGGACCTCGAGCACGACGGTCTGGACGGTTGCCATCAAGGTGAAGAAGCCCAGGATGCCGAGCAGCATGTCCAGTCGCTGGGCCCTCGCCCGTTGACCGCCGGTGCCGCTCCCCGGGTTGAACAGTCCCATGGGAGTCAGGGTGAGGCCGGGGGCCTAGCCCTTCACACCCCCTGCCGTGAGCCCGGACACGATGGCCCGCTGGAAGACGAGCACCATGATGATGAGCGGCACGGTGACGATGGTGCCGGCGGCCAT
Source organism: Pedococcus sp. P2_E4 (assembly GCF_056403935.1). Classification (NCBI taxonomy): domain Bacteria; kingdom Bacillati; phylum Actinomycetota; class Actinomycetes; order Micrococcales; family Intrasporangiaceae; genus Pedococcus; species Pedococcus sp. P2_E4. The sequence continues at coordinate 20,910 of NZ_JBFUEO010000024.1, forward strand.
GACCGCCGTGTAGGGCTCCTGGTGGGGTTGGGCGCCGGTGAACTGAGCGATCGCGACCGTGACCGTCTGGGTCTGCTTGGTGGAGAACTGGGCGGCCAGGAGGAACTCGTTCCAGCTCGCGATGAAGGCGAGGATCGCCGTCGTGAACAGCCCCGGGGTGGCCAGGGGCAGCATGATCTTGCGGAACGCCTGACCCGGGGTGCAGCCGTCGATGCGCGCTGACTCCTCGAGCTCCCATGGCATCTCGGACAGGAATGCCGTCAACGTGTAGATCGTCAAGGGCAGGGCGAACGAGATGTTGGGGATGATCAGCGCCTGGTAGTTGGCACCGGTGAGCCAGTTCCAGCTCGAGAACAGCTGGAACAGGGGCGAGACGAGGGCGACACCCGGGAACATCGACGAGCCCAGGATGATGCCGAGGACGACGTACTTGCCCGGGAAGTTGAGCCGGGCGAGGGCGTAGGACGCGAAGACCCCGACCGTCATGGCGACCGCAGTCGTGATGACGCCGATGATGATCGAGTGCACGAGGGCGGCGCCGAAGTGGTTGCCGCGGTCCGTGCTGAAGGCCGTCCTGAAGTTGTCGAGCGTGACGTGGGTCGGCCACGGGCTGCTGTCGAACGTGTAGCCCACGTCGCGGAACGCGGTGACGATCATCCAGTAGAACGGGGCGAGTCCCCAGAGGACGAGCACTGCCAGACCGATGTACATCCTGATCTTGGCGTTGCGGTCGCTCTTGAAGTGGATCTCCTGGGCCTCGGTGCGCCCCGACTTCGGGGGCGCGGTCGTGGTGGTGGTCATCTCAGGCTCCCGTCGAGGTGGCGTTGGCGGCGACCGGGTTGCCCACCTGGGCCTCCGGCTTCTTGGGTTTCTTGGCCGACGGTGGTCTCTGGACCACGTCCGCGCCGCCGAACTTGATGAACAGGAAGGCCGTCAGGGCCACGAGCAGGAAGACGATCGTGGACAGGGCGGATGCGCTGTGGAAGCCGTTTCTGATCTGCCTGATCACCAGCATGGACAGCGACGTGGTGCCTCCCGCGCCCTGGGTGAGGATGGCAGGAAGGTCGTAGATGCGCAGCACGTCCAGCGTGCGGAACAGCACGGCGACCATGAGCGGCGTCTTGACCAGCGGCAGGGTGATCTTGGTGAACGTCTGCCACTTGGTCGCGCCGTCGATCTGGGCGGCCTCGTAGACGTCTCCGGGGATCAGCTGCAGTCCGGCCAGGATCAGCAGCGCCATGAACGGTGTCGTCTTCCAGACGTCGGCGATGACGATGGCGAACTTGGCGGCCCACGGGTCGCTGGTCCACAGCTTGGGGTCGATGCCGACGTATCCCATCAGCTTGTTGGCGATTCCGTCGAAGGCGAAGATGAAGTACCAGAGCTTGGCCGTCACGGCGGTGGGGATGGCCCACGGGACGAGGATTGCGGCGCGGACCAGGCCGCGACCCTTGAAGTCGCGGTTCATGATCATCGCGAACCAGATGCCGAGCAGGACCTCGATGACGACGCTGACGACGGTGAAGAACAACGTCACCCAGAGGGCGTCGTAGAACTGGGCGCCGAGGGTGCCCGGAGGGCAGTCGACCTCACCGCACTTCTGCAGCAGCCAGTGCGTGTAGTTGGATAGCCCAGCGCTGCCTCCCTCGACGAACAGGCCCGTCGCGGGGTCGAGGCCTGCGTCCTTCTGGAAGGAGAGCTGAACCGCCTTGATCAGCGGATAGATGATGATGAGGGTCAGGAACGCGATCGTGGGGGCGACGAGCAAGAGCCCTTGTCGTCCCTGGCCTGCGTTCAGTCCCTTGCTCTTGGGTGGCTTCGCCGACCCCTTCGTCGACTGCGCTACTGCGCTCATGCCTGCTCCTATGCCCCGGTGTGCGCCTGGTGGGAAGGGTGGTGAGTGCGGTGTGGGGGTGACCCCGTGGGGCCACCCCCACACCTAGGGAATGCTGCGGTTCGGTCGGCTCAGCCGCCGGCCGCCTGCATGGCTGCCTGCATGTCCTTGACCGCGGCCTCAGGCGTCTTCTGTCCCTGCATGGCAGCGAAGAAGTTCTCCTGGATGGCCTGTGTCACGGCCGGGTAGTACGGCGTGACCGGGCGGGACACTGCGTTGGCGATCGACTCCTTGAGGACCGGCAGGTAGGGGTACTTCGCGACCAGGGCCTGGTCGTCGTAGATCGACTCGATGACCGGAGCCAGCGAACCCTTCTCCATGTTGGTCTTCTGCTCCTCGGGGCTGGTGAGGAACTTCAGGAAGTCCAGCGCGGTCGCCTTGTACTTCGAGTAGGCGCTGATGGCGGCCATGTGACCACCCAGGGTGGACGTGCCCGGGCCACTCACGCCGGGAAGCGGCGCGACCTTGAACTTGCCCTTGACCTTGGACGACGCGTCGGTGCCGGCCAGGTTGTAGACGTACGGCCAGTTGCGCAGGAACAGCAGCTTGCCGTCCTGGAACGCCGCGCGGCTCTGCTCCTCCTGGTAGGTGATCGCCTGCTTCGGGATGTTGCCGTTCTTGTAGTTGTCGGCAAGAGCCTTCAGCCCGGCAGCTGCCTCGGGGGAGTCGACGGTCGGCTTGCCGGCCGCGTCGACGACCTTGGCGCCGTAGGCGTTCATCCACTCGGTGGCGTTACAGGTGCCACCCTCGTACTTGGCGAACTGGCCTGCGTAGCAGTCCATGCCCTTGCTCTTGGCGATGTCGCACATGCCCCACATCTCGTCGAAGGTCTTCGGCGGGGTCTTCACGAGGTCGCTGCGGTAGTAGAGCATCGAGCCGTCCGACGAGGTCGGGGCGGCATAGAGCGTGTTGTTGTAGGTCGCTGCCTTGATGGTCGGCTCGAGGAAGCCGGTGGTCGGCAGGGCGGTCTTGTCCTTGAGCGGCGTCAGCCAGCCCTTGGCGGCGAACTCAGCGGTCCAGACGACGTCCACGGACACCACGTCGTAGCTCGGGTCCTTGGCCTGGAAGTGCTGCACGAGGTCGTCGTGCTGCTGGTCGGCCTGGTCGGACTGCTCCTTGATCGTGACCTTCTCGTTGGGGTGCTTGGCGTTCCAACGCTCGGCCTGCGGCGCGAGGAGGTTGCTGTTGTCCTTGCCCTGGACGTAGGTGATCGGGCCGCGTGCGTCAGCACCGGCACCTGCGCCGCTGCTGCCGGAGCTTCCGCTGTCGCCGCCACAGGCAGCGGCGGCGAGCGCCACGGACACGACTCCTGCCATCACCGTGAGGGTGCGGCGCTTGTGCATTCGGAGGGCCATACGCCCGCCTCCATTTCTCGCGTAGTGCTGAGGCGGACGTGCCTCAGCGCTGAGGTGAACCGTCCTCATGTAAACGTTTACGCTCCGCCACCGCAATCCGAAGATGAGGTCGGTCCGGTAACGATTGGATAACTCGCCGGAAAACGCTGCGAAAACGGGCGTCCCGCCTCCTGGTTGTCCAAGGTTTGGTCGCGACGGGGCCTGGTTCTGGTCCCGGCAGGGTCGCTCCGTGGCCTCCCCAGGGATCACTCTTGGGTGCGAGTCCGCCACTCCAGGACCGCGATCGCGGCCTTGCCGCACGACTCGGGGAGCCCGTCGCCGTCGGCCAGGTCGGGCGTCGCCCTCGTCACCTCGACCGTCCAGCTGCGGCCGTCCCGGTGTGCGACCGACACCAGGTCCGAAGCGCCGTCCCAGCGGCCCGACAGGGCGGTCAGCGAGGTGATCCCCTCGCGGTGGCGGACGTGAGCGACCGCAGCCTGGACCGGTCCGCTCAGCGCACTCAGCCCACGGTCGTGCAGGGGGCCGGACAGCGACAGCGGGGCCTCGTCACGGTCCGCCGCCTCGAGGAGGGCGGCCGCCGACGCTGCGTCGAGCCTGGCCAGGGTGGCGCCGTGGGGGAGCAGCACCCCCGTGGGTGCGAAGCGGTGGCCACCGGTGTGCGAGGCCTCCCACACCCGCCCGGGCGCCAGCTGCGCTGCATCGAGGGCGACCGGCCGGCCGCGCACGGCGCAGCACACGTCGCGGCGCCCGTTCGTGCAGACCAGCAGGACCGGGGCAGCCGGCACGGCTCCGGGGGAGGACGCAGCGACGGCTTCGCGGTCGCCACGGGCCAGGGCGTCGAGGTCGACGTCGAGCAGGACGGCAGGGTCGACGACGGTGGCCTCCAGGAGCCACGGCTCGGGTCCGGCCCACGCGAGGTATGCCGTGTGGCCGGCCGCGATGTGCTCGTCGGCGTGGCGTCCCGCGCGGCGGATCAGGGTGAGTCGGCCGCCGCGGCTCGAACAGGCCTGGTCGAGTGAGCTGCCCAGTGCGGCGGGCAGATGCGACTGCGTCGCCGCCAGGCGGCCCCAGGGCCCGGGCTGCTCGAGGGCGACGAAGAACCTCGCCCCAGCCGCCGTGCCGTACGCGCTGACGCCGGTCCGGTCGAAGCCGACCGAGCAGGCATCCGGTGCCGGGACCGCATGGGTCGTCACGAGTCGGTCGAGCCGTCCGTGGCCGTCGTGCGGGCCCGCGGGGGAGCAGCGATCCTCGCGATCGCAGCCGACGCCGCGACCCCGGAGCCGTCCCGGCGGCCGGTGGCCTCGGGCAGGTCGAGGGCGACGCCGTTGCCCCCGGCGGCACGCGCTGGCGTCTCGCCGGCCCAGGCGAGCACGAGGGTGTCCTCGCCACGCAGGAAGCGGTGGCAGCGGACGCCACCGGTGGCCCGGCCCTTGGCCGGGTACTCGGCATACGGCGTCACCTTGAGCGACCCCGGCTCGGTGCCGGGCAGGGCCCCGGAGGACCCGCTCGAGGTGACGACCACGGCGTCGGCGGCCGGGTCGACCGCGCCGAAGAAGACGACCCGCTGACCCGTGGCGACCTTGATGCCCGCCATCCCGCCCGCGGCGCGTCCCTGGGGGCGTACGGAGGCTGCCCCGAAGCGCAGCAGCTGGGCGTCGGACGTGATGAAGACGAGGTCCTCGGCGCCCGTCCGCAGCTCGACCGCGCCGACGACCTCGTCATCGTCCTTCAGGCCGACGACCTCGAAGTCGCCACGGCCCGGGTAGTCGGTGGTGACCCTCTTGACGACGCCCTGGGCGGTGCCGAGGGCGATGCCGGGGGAGTCGCTCGCGAGCGACACGATGGTGAGTGGCTCCTCGCCCGACGGCAGGTCGACGTAGGCGGCCAGCGGCGCGCCGCCGGACAGGCTCGGGGCGCCGTTGGTGGGTGGCAGCATCGGCAGCTCGAGCGCCGAGAGCCGGATCAGGCGGCCGCGCGAGGTCAGGAGCCCCACCTCACCGCGGGCCGTCGTCTGCACGGCACCGATGATCGCGTCGTGACGGCTGCGGCCGGAGTCGGCCGGGATCGGGTCGGCGGAGGTGGTGCGGGCCATGAGGCCGGTCGACGAGAGCAGCACCCAGCAGGGGTCGTCGGAGACCTCCAGCGGCGTGGCCGTCGTCGCGGGGACCCCGGCGGACTCCAGCAGCACGGTCCGCCGGGGCGTGCCGTGCGCCTTGGCGACGTCCGCCAGCTCGGTGGAGACCGTCCTGATGAGCAGCTTCTCGTCCCCGAGGATCGCCTCGAGCTCCTCGATCAGCCGCTCGAGCTCGGTCTTCTCCTTCTCGAGCTCGATCCGGCTGAACTTGGTGAGCCGGCGCAGCTGCAGGTCGAGGATGTAGTTGGCCTGGACCTCGGACAGGTCGAAGACGTCCATGAGCCGCTGGCGCGCGATCTTGGTGTCGTCGGAGGTGCGGATCAGCTGGATGACCTCGTCGATGTCGAGGATCGCGATCAGCAGGCCCTCGACGAGGTGCAGCTGGTCGCGGTACTTCTTGAGGCGGAACTCGGTGCGACGCCTGACGACCTGGGTGCGGAACTCGACATAGACGCGCAGCAGGTCCTTGAGCCCGAGGGTTCGCGGCTGCCCGTCGACGAGGGCGACGTTGTTGATGGAGAAGGAGTCCTCCATCGGGGTCAGCTTGTAGAGCTGCTCGAGCACCGCGTCGGGGTTGAAGCCGTTCTTGACCTCGATGACCAGCCGCAGGCCGTGCTTGCGGTCGGTGAGGTCCTTCACGTCCGAGATGCCCTGGAGCTTCTTGGACTGCACCGCGTCCTTGATCTTCTCGATGACCTTCTCGGGGCCGACGAGGTAGGGCAGCTCGGTGACCACGATGCCCTGGCGGCGCGGGGTGACCTTCTCGATGCGCGTCGTGGCGCGGGTGCGGAACGAGCCCTTGCCGGTGAGGTAGGCGTCGCGGATCCCGTCGAGCCCCACGATCCGGCCGCCGAGCGGCAGGTCGGGCCCGGGCACGAACTTCATGAGGTCGTCCAGCGAGCAGCTCGGGTTTGCCAGCAGGTGGCGCGCCGCGCCGATGACCTCGACGAGGTTGTGCGGCGGCATGTTGGTGGCGAACCCGACGGCGATGCCGCTGACGCCGTTGACGAGCAGGTTGGGGAACGCCGCGGGCATGACCGCCGGCTGCATCAGCTGGTCGTCGTAGTTGGGGACGAAGTCGACCGTGTTCTCGTTCAGGCCGGCCGTCATGAGCAGCGCCGCGGGCGCCGGTCGTGCCTCGGTGTAGCGGGAGGCAGCCGGTCCGTCGTCGAGCGAGCCGAAGTTGCCGTGGCCGTCGACGAGGGGCAGCCGCATGGTGAACGGCTGTGCCATCCGGACCAGCGCGTCGTAGATCGCAGTGTCGCCGTGCGGGTGGTACTTGCCCATGACGTCGCCGACGACGCGGGACGACTTCACGTGACCGCGGTCGGGACGCAACCCCATCTCGTTCATGGAGAACAGGATTCGTCGCTGCACCGGCTTCAGCCCGTCACGGGCGTCGGGCAGCGCGCGGGAGTGGATGACGGAGACGGCGTACTCGAGGAACGCTCCCTGCATCTCGTCCTCGACGTCGATGTCGACGATGCGCTCGACGAAGTCTGCGGTGTCTTCACCGGTCGGGGGGGTGACGGCGGTCTTGCGGGCCATGCGTGTGTGCAACTCCTTGCGGTCGTCCCACGGGGGCGGGGAACCTCGCAATCTTCCCCTACCGCTGCGCCGGTGCTGCGCCCGACTCGCCGCTGAGCCCGTCGTCGGCTCCGCCGCTGAGCCCGTCGTCGGCGCGGCCGAACTGGCCCCAGTGCACGACGTCCTGCGCCGGCCTGCGCGACCGCACGGCGGCCGACCCCTTGGTGCGCGCCAGCTCGTGGCCGAGCGCAACAACCCCGACCAACCGGCGGTTCCCGGGTATGCCGTGGGCCGCCCGCACCGCGTCGTGCCGCGCGGGAGGGACCCCGAAGAACAGCGCCCCGAGCCCCTCGTCGACCGCGGCGAGCAGCATGTAGCCCGCCGCGAGACCGGTGTCGACGTCCCAGTACGGGACCGGCCACCGTGCGGGGTCGCGGTCGGTCCACCCCTTGTCGGGCCGGGCGTAGCGGTCGAGGTAGGTGTCCGGGTCCGACAGGCACAGGACGAGCACGGGCGCCGCGCCGACGCCGCGCAGCCACGCGTCAGCGGGGCTGGTCGGGTCGGCACCGGCCTGCCAGAACCCGGCGGTCTGGTCCGGTCCCTCGAGGACCACGAAGTCCCACCCCTGGCTGAACCCCGCGCTGGGCGCCCGCAACCCGGCATACAGGACCCGCTCGAGCGACTCACGGGGGACGGGACGGTCCGGGTCGAACCGCCGCACCATCCGGCGGCGGCGCAGCACGTCGCGGAGCTCCATGCCCCCATCCTGTCCGGAACAGGCCGGACCCTGCTGCCAGACTGGCCCCAACCACCCGACCCACAGCGGCGTCCACAGGGCATGACGACGATGACCCTGCCCGCGCGTGGGCCTCGGCTCGAGGTGGCGCACAGGGGAGGGGTGCTGGTGGGGACGCGGGAGGGGCAGAGCCGCGCACAGGTCGAGGCTGCCGTCCGCGAGGTCTACGACGCCCACTACGGCCGGCTCGCCGGGTGGACCACCAAGCTCGTCAGCGACCCGGACCTCGCCCACGACCTGGCGACCGAGGCGTTCCTGCGCCTCGTGCGCGAGTTCGGCTCCGTCGACGACCCCCGGGCCTGGCTCTACACCGTCACCGCCAACCTCGTGCGTGACCACTGGCGCAAGCGTGGTCGCGAGGCGTCCGCCTACGAACGCCACCAGGCGGGCGCCGTCGACTTCACCCCGGCGCCCGACCAGGCGACGACCTTGACCGTCCGTGACGCAGTCCTCGCCCTGCCGGACCGGCTTCGGGTCGTGGTGCTGCTGCACTACTTCGCCGACCTGCCGGTCGCCACGGTGGCCCGTCAGCTCGAGAAGTCCGAGGGCACCGTGAAGAGAGACCTGTTCGACGCGCGGCACAAGCTCGCGCAGATCCTGGGAGACGCTCGATGACCCGCGACCTGTCCGACCTGCCCGGCGAGGGGGAGCAGCGCGACCTCGTCGCCGACTTCTTCGACCGAGAGCGTGCCGGCATCCGCGAGCTGCCCGCCGGGCCGGACCGGTGGGAGTCGATCCTCGTCGAGTCCCGCCGCCCCAGGCGGCGCCACGTGTTCCCCTACCTGTCCGCGGCGGCGGCCGTCGTCGTGGCCGCGGGGGTCGTCTGGGCCACCGGGCACGGGCCCGGCACCCAGGAGGCTGCCCCGCCGGCCAGCAGCTCGACCCCGGTCGCAACCGTGACCGTGACCGCCACGCGGGGTCCGGTGGTGGTGCCCCCACCGAGCGGGCCGTCCGGGGCCTCTTCCCCGACCACCGTGGCCGGACCGCTTCCGGCGCCCAGGACGTTCAGCCTCGTCTCGATGAGCAATGGCGGGGGCAGGCACCTGTTCGCCCTCGGGTCGGCGACCTGCCCCAAGGGGGCGTGCACGGCGGTGATCGGGTCCGACGACGACGGGGCGACCTGGAGCACCCGGGCAGCCTTCGAGACGTTGACCACGCCGGGCTCGCGCAGCACGCCCGACCGGGCGCGCCAGCTGGTCGGTGTCCGGTTCGCCAGCTCCACCATCGGCTACGTCTACGGCAGCTCGACGCTGCGCACGATCGACGGTGGGCGCAGCTGGGCCGACGTGGACGTGGCCGGTCGCACCGTGGTCTCGCTGGAGACCGACGGCACGACGGTGTGGATGGTGACCGCGAAGACCTGTCGCCACACGGAGACGGCAGCGAGGGGCTGCACGGGCCTCGAGGTCTGGTCGGCCGCCGTCACGGCGACCCGGGCCGCCAAGGTGGCCACGCTGGAGCTGCCAGCCCCCGCAGACTCCGCGTGGCTGAGCATGGACGGCGGCGACGCCTACGTCAGCGTCTCGTACTCGGACCAGGCCGTGCAGTCGCTCCCGCAGCGGGTCTCGGGCACCCCCACCCGGCTGGCACGTCCCCAGGGCTGTGCGCCCACCGGTGGCGTCTGGGTGTGGGGCACGGCCAGGACCCGCGGTGCGCTGGTCGCGATGTGCCAGGCCTCGGGCGCCCCCGGCAAGACCTACGCCCTGGCCACCTCGACCGACCGGGGAGCCACGTGGTCCCCGGCGAAGGCGTCGCCTGACCTGGCCACCCCCGGCGCCGCGGGCGCGTGGCTGACAGCCGTCGACCTGCGGCACCTCGTCGTGGTCCTCCAGGGCCTGCCCACCAGCCTCCCGGTGTTCGACAACCCCACCGCGATCCTGTCGACCAGCGACGGCGGAGCCACCTGGGCGCGTCCCCGCGTGGACCAGGGTGCGGACGACGCGTTCGCCTGGGTGGGTGCCGCCGGTGGCCCGACCGTGTACGCCGTGGCTAAGGGAGGCAGGTACGACGTGAGCAGCGACAGCGGCGCATCGTTCGAGCGACGGTCGTTCCGGAGGTAGTCGTCCTGAGGTAGTCGTCCGGAGGTGGTCGTCCGGAGACGGTTCGCGGGGCAGGGGAGCCGGGGACCTCCGGGCGGTGGTCTCGTGACATGATTTTGCCCATGACCGAGGGCGCCGAGCGACCTGACGGCTACCCGGCCACCTGGGAGGCAGACGTCGTGCTCCGCGACGGGTCGGTCGCCCACCTGCGCCCGATCACGCCGGCCGACGCCGAGGCAGTTCGCCGGTTCCACGCCGGGCAGTCGGACGAGTCGATCTACATGCGGTTCTTCGCCCCCCTGCGACAGCTGAGCGACCGTGACGTGCGCCGGTTCACCCACGTCGACCACGTCGAGCGGGTGGCCCTGGTGGCCACCGTGCGCGGCGACATCATCGGGATCGGGCGCTACGACAAGATCACGCCGACCAGTGCCGAGGTCGCGTTCAACATCTCGGACTCGTTCCAGGGCAAGGGGATCGGCTCGGTCCTGCTCGAACACCTCGCCGTCATCGCGTGGGAGGCCGGCGTCGAGGAGTTCACCGCCGAGGTGCTGCCGCAGAACCGCAAGATGATCTCGGTCTTCTCCGAGGCCGGCTACGAGGTGACGAGGCACATCGCGGACGGCGTGGTGTCCCTGCGGTTCCAGATCCAGCCGACGGAGCGGTCCGAGGCCGTCCGGCTCTCCCGTGAGCACCGCGCCGAGTCCGTGAGCATGCACGCCGTGCTGTTCCCGGACTCGATCGCCGTCGTGGGAGCCAGCCGTCGGCCTGAGTCGATCGGACACCACATCCTGGCCAACATCCAGGCCTCCGGCTTCCAGGGAGCCCTGCACGCCGTCAACCGTGAGGCGATGGAGGTGCTCGGGCTGCCGTCGTACGCCAGGGTCTCCGACGTCCCCGACCACGTCGACCTCGCGGTGGTCGCCGTGCCCGCCGAGGAGGTGCTCGACGTCGTGGCGGACTGCGCCGAGGCGGGCGTCAGGACGCTCCTCGTGCTCAGCGCCGGCTTCGCAGAGTCCGGTCCAGAGGGCGAGGAGCTCCAGGTGGGCCTGCTCGCGGCGGCCCGGGAGGCAGGGATGCGGGTGCTCGGTCCGAACTCGTTCGGCGTCATCAACAACCATCCCTCGGTCCGGCTCAACGCCTCCCTCGCGCCCGAGCTGCCGCCGCCCGGACGGTTGGGTCTGTTCGCGCAGAGCGGTGCCCTGGGCATCGCCGTGCTCGCCTCGGCCGCGCGTCGCGGCCTGGGCATCTCCGTGTTCGCCTCGGCGGGCAACCGCGTCGACGTCTCGGGCAACGACTTCATGCAGTACTGGATCGACGACGAGGACACCGACGTGGTCGGCCTCTACCTCGAGTCGATGGGCAACCCCCGCAAGTTCTCGCGCATCGCCCGGCGGCTCGCCTCGACCAAGCCCGTCATCGTCGTGAAGTCAGGGGTCTCGTCGTACGGCGTCCCGCCGGGGCACCGCGCCCGCACGACCAGGGTCCGCCCAGAGGCGTTCGACGCCATGCTGCGGCAGGCCGGCGTCATCCGGGTCGAGAACGTCCACCAGATGTTCGACGTGGCGCAGCTGGTCGCCCACCAGAGCCTGCCCCAGGGCAACCGCGTGGCGATCGTCGGCAACTCCGACGCGCTGGGGGCGCTGAGCGCCGAGGCTTGCGTGAGCTGGGGGCTGCAGGTGGCCCACGGTCCCGTGTCCCTGCCCAGCGACGCCAAGGGGGAGCAGTTCGCCGAGGCGCTCGAGGCCGCCTTTGCCGACCCCGAGGTCGACAGCGTCCTGACCTGCTTCATCCCGCCGCTCGTGACCCTCGACGAGGACGTCGCGATCGCGGTGCGCACTGCCGCCGCGCGCTACGAAAAGCCTTGTCTGGCAACCTTCCTCGGTATGCGCGGGGTGGTCGACCAGCTGTCCGGCACCACGGACGACGGCCGCACCACCGTCGTGCCGGCCTATGCCATGCCCGAGGACGCCGTGCGGGCTCTCGTGGCCGCCACGCGGTATGCCGAGTGGCGCAGTCGCGACCGTGGAGTCCCCGTCCATCCGGCCGGCACCGACCGCGAGGCCGCCGAGGCCCTGGTCGAGCGGGTGCTGGCCAAGGACCCCGAGGGGCGACGGCTGGACCCCGACGAGGTCCACGAGCTGCTGGCCACGCACGGCATCGACGTCTGGCGCAGCGAACCGGTGCAGACCGCCGACGAGGCGGTCGAGGCGGCCGAGCGCCTGGGCTACCCGGTGGTCATCAAGTCGGTGGCGCCGCTGCTGCGGCACCAGCCGGGGCTGAGCGGCATCCGGGTCGACCTCGGGTCGGCGGCGCTCGTGCGTGAGGCCTTCGCCGGGCTGAACGAGCGCCTCGCCCCCTTGTCCGCCAACACGTTCGTGGTGCAGCGGATGGCCACCCCGGGCGTCTCGTGCGTCGTCCGCAGCGACGAGGACCCGTTGTTCGGCCCGGTGGTCTCGTTCAGCATCGCCGGGCCGCCCACCGAGCTCCTGGGCGACATCGGCCACCGCATCCCGCCGCTGACCGACGTCGACGTCTCCGACCTCATCTCCTCGGTCAAGGCCTCGCCGATGCTGCACGGCCACCGCGGCGCCGTCCCCGTCCACCGGGCGGCCCTGTCCGACCTGATCGCACGCGTCTCGGTGCTGGCCGACAACCTGCCCGAGGTGGCAAGCCTGGTGCTCAACCCGGTGAACGCCCACCCGGGCGGGGTCGACGTCCTCGGGGCCGACATCGTGCTCTCCGCGACCCCCCAGCGCAAGGACCCGGGGCGTCGTTCACTGACCTAGGGCAAGATGTCCCCATGGGTTCCCCCTCCTCGACCGGCGCCGCGACGCCCCTGGCACCGCTGCCCGACGACCTCACCCGCGCGATCCAGCGGGCCGGCTACTACCCGGCACTCGTCGGTGACGTCGTCCGGGCCGCCCTGGGTGCCGAGCCGGTGGTGTCGCACCTGGTCCACCAGGAGACGACCTTCGACCAGGACGCCGTGCGCCGCCACATCACCGTGCTCGCCCTCACCGGCACGCGACTGGTCATCGCCCACGCCGACGACCACACCGACGAGCGACCCGACCACGAGGACCTCGCGACGGCGACCACCGAGTGCGTGCCACTGAGCGCCGTCCGTGGGGTGATGATCACCCACGTGGTGGCGCGCCCCCAGGACTACCGCCCCGGCTCGCTCGGTCGCGAGATCACCCTCACCCTCGGCTGGGGCGCCGTGAGCCGGCTCGACCTCGTCCCGGCGTCGTGTGCCGATCCCGACTGCGACGCCGACCACGGCTACGAGGGCACCGTCGCCTCCGACGACATCTCCCTGCGGATCAGCGCCGAGGCAGAGGGCGACGACGCCCTGCAGCACGCCCTCGACTTCGCCCGCGAGCTCTCGGCGAGCATCGGCCGATAGGAGCGATGCCTCACGAGGGGATCCTGGCGCCGCGGTACGACTCTGCGGGGTTGGCAGGCGTCCTCCCGGCCGTCGCGGCGAGCCTGGGCATCCCTGCGTATGCCGGTCGCACCGACCTGCTGGAGCTCGCCCCCGCTCGCCGTGCGGTCGTGGTGCTCGTCGACGGCCTCGGTTACGAGCTGATCCGGCGCCGCGGCGGACACGCACCCTTCCTGCGCTCGCTGCTGCCGGCGGCATACCGGATCACGGCGGGGTTCCCGTCGACCACGGCGACATCCATGGGCACGTTCGGCACCGGGCTGCCACCGGGGGCGCACGGGCTGCTCGGCTACGAGGTGCTCGTGCCGGGGGAGGACCGCCTGGTCAACGAGCTGTCCTGGGAGGACGGGCCGGACCCCCTGACGTGGCAACCGGAACCCACCGTGTTCGAGGTGGCCGAGCGCGCGGGCGTGCCCGTCACGCGGGTCGGACCGGCGTTCTTCGACGGGTCCGGGCTCACCCGGGCCGCGGTGCGTGGTGGTCGTTTCCGCTCCGCCGACCTGTTGCCCGCGCGCGTGGACGCCACGCTGGCCGCGGTCCGCGCCGACCCCCGCGCGCTGGTCTACCTCTACTGGGGTGAGCTCGACAAGGTCGGGCACGTCCACGGCTGTCAGTCGTGGGAGTGGGGCGACGAGGTCGAGGCCATCGACGCCGAGCTCGCCCGGCTGGTGCGCTCGGTGCCGAGCGACACGGCCGTCTACGTCACGGCGGACCACGGCATGGTCGACGCGCCGCACGCCCTGCGCATCGACCTGGCCCACGACAGCGAGCTCGCCGCGGGGATCCGCCACGTCGGCGGCGAGCCGCGTGCGCTGCAGCTGTACTGCGAGCCGGGTGCCGCTGCGGACGTCGCAGCCACCTGGGCCGAGCGGGTCGGCGAGCGAGCCTGGCTGCGCACGCGTGACGAGGCCGTCCGGGAGGGCTGGTTCGGTCCGGTCACCGAGGTCAACAGCCCGCGTATCGGCGACCTCGTCGTCGCCATGCGGGACAACTTCGCCATCGTCGACAGCCGACGCGCCCGCCCCCAGCTGCTCGCCCTCGTGGGGCTGCACGGATCCCTCACCGAGGACGAGTCGGCGGTCCCTCTGTTCCACGTGTCGGCCCGGGTCCATGGCTGACCTCGCCTAGGGTGTCCTCTCGTGGCTGAGCTCGTCTTCTTCTCCGGGACCATGGATTCCGGCAAGTCCACCCTGGCGCTCCAGATGGACCACAACCACCGGGCGCGGGGCCGGGCGGGGTTGATCTACACCAAGCTCGACCGGGCCGGCGCCGAGGTGCTGTCGTCACGGCTGGGCCTGTCGACCGCGGCTCATGAGGTCCACGACGACCTGGACTTCTGGGAGGCCGTCGTCGAGCACGCCACCCACGGCCAGCGGGTCGACTACCTCATCTGTGACGAGGTGCAGTTCTACTCGCCCGAGCAGGTCGAGCAGCTCGCCAAGCTGGTCGACGAGATGGGGGTCGACGTGTTCGCGTTCGGCATCACCGCCGACTTCCGCACCCAGCTCTTCCCCGGCTCACGGCGGATGATCGAGCTGGCGGACCGGGTCCAGGTGCTGCAGGTCGAGGCGTTGTGCTGGTGCGGGCGCCGCGCGACGCAGAACGCGCGGGTCGTCGACGGCGTCATGGTCGTCGAGGGCGAGCAGGTCGTCGTCGGCGACACCAAGCCCGGCAGCGAGACGCTGGTCGAGTACGAGGTGCTCTGCCGCCGGCACTACATGCGTCGGATGAACTCTGCAGCGGCCAGGGCCGCCGCGTCGTCACCGGACGTGCTGCCGTTCGACCTCGAGATCTGCCCGGTGCCCCAGCCGTAGCTCAGTCCCGGGGTCTGGCCCCGAACATCACGTCGTCCCAGCTGGGCACGCTGGGGCGCGCGGGCTTCTTCGCCGGACGCGGCTTGGCAGCGGCAACGGCTCGGTGGTCGTCGTCGTGGTCGTCGTCGTGGTCGTCCTGGTGACGGTCGGCGGGCTCCTCGCGGCCGCCCGGATGACGGTCGCCGTGCTCGTCCGCGGCCGGGAGGACGTCGTCACCCACCGAGTCCGCGACGGCGCGGACGGGGAGGACGGCCGGCGCCTCGGGAACAAGCTCGGGGACGACCTCGCGGACGACCTCGCGAACGACCTCGGCAGGGACCTCCACCGACGCCTCGGGACCCGGCTCGTCCGCGCTCGCGGGCTCGTCCAGCGGGTGTGGTCCGCGGGCCGGCGGGGGCGGCGGCATCGTCTGGGGGTCGAAGTGGATGTCCTCGAGGGGCAGGGCGTCCTCGCGGGGCATCGAGTCGAGCGGGGTCTGGGTGGCCGTGCCCTTGCGGCGGCGGGGCCGGCCGCGGTGCGAGGCCCGCTCGCGCATGGCGGTCATGAGGTCGACCGGCTCGTCGGTCACTGCGGCGACGGGGGCCTGACGTCGGCCGCCCTTGCCCTGGACGCCACCCTCGGCCTCGACGTCGTAGACGGTCGTCGAGCGCACCGGCGCCGACACCAGGTGCGGCGCGGGCAATGGAGAGCCCGTGCCGACCGTGTCGTCCTCGCTGAGCCAGCGTGCTTCGTCGTCGGCCGCCACGACCGTGCGGGCCGCGACGTCGAAGGTCCACTTGGCCTGGCGCTCGCGCCCCCCCGCCGGGAAGGTCACGATGACGGTCCAGCCACCGTCCTCGCCCCGGGCAGAGTCCCACTCGGCGTGGGCGGGGTCGACCCCACGGCCGGAGAGCCGCTGGCTGACCCGGGAGGACAGTGTGGGGGTCGAGGCGTTGCCGGAGCCGCGGCCGCGTAGCCGGACCCCGCGGGCCAGACCTGCGACGTACTCGCGCTCGGCGACGATCGGCCCCTCGTAGCGGCGGACCTTCTCGACGGTCCAGCCGGCTCGGTCGGCAACGTCCTCGGCGGAGAAGCCGGCCCGGATCAGGGCCTGCACCTCGCGCGGCCGCATGCCACCGTCGATCTCGATCTGGAGCTGGCCCAGGCGTGGCCGGTCGCGGCGCACAGCGGCCCGCAGGGGCTCGTCGAGTGGGACGCGGAAGCGCTCGCCCTCGGAATCGGACACCAGCAGGTGCAGTCCGTCCTCGTGCACACCGATCAGTCGCAGGTCGCGCATTGCCATCTCCCGTGTCGCCACATCGGTGCCGACTCTGCCATCCCGGACCTCCCCGCGAAAGCGACCACGCCGCGACGGTAGTTTTGACCTGCGATGCTGACCTTCGACGCGAACCTGCAGCTGGCCCTCGATCTGGTCGGCGTCTTCGCGTTCGCCCTGTCCGGCGGGCTCGTCGCGGTGAAGAAGCGGCTGGACCTCTTCGGGGTCCTGGTGCTCGCCGGAGCGGCCGCCCTCGGGGGTGGGGTGATGCGCGACGTGCTGATCGGTCACATCCCCCCGGTCGGCGTCTCCGACTGGCGGCTGATCAGCACCGCCGTGGTCGCCGGGCTGGTCACGTTCTTCTTCCACCCCGGGGTCGCGCGGATCTCGCGCCTGGTCCGGGTCCTCGACGCCGCCGGGCTGGCCGTGTTCGCCATCGGCGGCTCACTCAAGGCCCTCGCGGCGGGGATGGACCCGTTCACCTCGGTCCTCGTCGGGGGCATCACCGCCGTCGGCGGTGGGATGGTGCGCGACGTCCTCGCCGGCCAGGTGCCCGAGGTCCTGCGTCGCGAGATGTACGCCCTGCCGGCCCTGCTGGGCTCGGTGCTCATCGTCTCGGCGCACCACGTCGACCTGATCAACCCGTTCGTGATCTGGGCGTGCGTCGCCCTCGTGTTCACCGTGCGGATGGTGGCCGTCGTCCTCGACGTCCACGCACCACGACCCCTGAGGACCGGTGAGTCATGACCACACCCAACCCGCTGGACCCGTACGACGGCATCCTGCTGCTGTCCTTCGGCGGACCCGAGAAGCCCGAGGACGTCCTGCCGTTCCTGCGCACGGTCACCGCCGGCAAGGGCATCCCCGACGCCAGGCTCGAGGAGGTCGGCCAGCACTACTACGGCTTCGGCGGCCGCAGCCCCATCAACGACCAGAACCGCGCGCTCATCGCCGCGCTGCGGGCCGAGCTCGACCGCCGTGAGATCGACACCCCCATCATCTGGGGCAACCGCAACTTCACGCCGTTCACCCTCGAGGCGCTCACCGAGGCGTCCGAACGCGGGCTGCGGCGACTGGTCACCGTGGTCACCAGCGCCTACTCCTCGTACTCCTCGTGCCGTCAGTACCGCGAGGACCTCGCCCGGGCCCAGGCCGAGGCGGCCGAGCAGGGTCACGAGGTGGTCGTCGACAAGGTGCGCCCCTACGTGGGGCACCCGGGTTTCTCCAGGGCGACCAGCCGGCTCGTGACCGAGGCCGTGCGGTCGGTGCTGCGCGCGGGCGAGGCCGAGGCCGGCATACGCCTGCTGTTCGTCACCCACTCCATCCCGACCGCCATGGACGACACGTCCGGGCCCGGCGATGACGAGGGCAACGCGTACGCGCGCCAGCACGTCGCGCTCGGCACGGCAGTCACCGGTGAGGTCAACGCCACGCTGGACACCGACCTCACGGGCGAGCTGGTCTTCTGCTCGAGGTCCGGGCCGCCGAGCCAGCCCTGGCTGGAGCCCGACGTCAACGACCGGCTCGAGGAGCTCGCCGCCGAGGGCGCCACGACTGTCGTGCTGGCTCCCATCGGCTTCGTGTCGGACCACATGGAGGTCGTCTACGACCTCGACACGGAGGCTGCCGCCACCGCCGAACGCCTCGGGCTGCGGCTCGTGCGGGTCCCGACGGTGGGCACCGACGCCGAGTTCGTGTCGGGTCTGGTCGAGCTCGTGGTGGAGCGCGCGGCGGAGGCCCGCGGTGAGGCGCCGGCGCGCCCGTCGTGGCCGAGCGGGCTCGCCCTGCCGTCGGTGTGCGCGCCCGGCTGCTGCCCCAACCTCCGCGAGGCCCGCCCGGCGATCTGTGGGCAGGACTGACATGGCCGCCGACGACCACACGCTGCCGGACCCGGCCGAGCTCGTCGAGCTGGAGCGACTTGCCGTGGAGCTGGCCCTCGAGGCGGGGGGCCTCATCGTCGACGAGCGACCCGACGACCTCGGCGTCAGCAAGACCAAGTCGTCGGCCACGGACGTGGTCACCGTCATGGACCAGCGAGCCCAGGACCTGTTGCGCTCGCGGCTGCACGCCGCCCGCCCGCAGGACGGCTTCCTCGGCGAGGAGGAGGGCGGGGCGACCTCGCAGTCGCCGATCACGTGGGTCGTCGACCCGATCGACGGCACGGTCAACTATCTCTACGGCATTCCCTCGTATGCCGTGTCCGTCGCGGCCGTCGTCGGGGACCCCTCCCGACCGGGCGCCTGGCGCCCGGTCGCCGGGGCGGTGGTCAACCCCGTCACCGGTGAGGTCTTCCGGGCCCGCGCCGGGGGCGGGGCCTGGCTGCGCACCGGCGACGGTGAGTCCCGGCTCGCGGTGGGGGACCAGACCGACCTCTCGCAGGCGCTGGCCGGCACCGGGTTCGGCTACTCGACCGGTCGGCGGCTGTGGCAGGCGCGCGTGCTCGTCGAGGTGATCGCCCAGGTCCGTGACATCCGCAGGCTGGGCAGCGCCGCCCTCGACATCTGTGGCGTGGCGGCGGGGACGCTGGACTGCTACTTCGAACGCGGTCTCAACGCCTGGGACTTCGCCGCGGCCTGGTTGGTGCTCACCGAGGCAGGGGGAGCGTTCACCGGCCTGGACGGCGCGGCGCCGGACTCCTCCATGGTGGTCGGCGGCCCAGTCGGCCTGCACGCCGCCCTCGAGGCAGTGGTGGCCGTGGCCGCCCGAGCGGCGGGGGAGGAGTCGGCTCAGGCGGCCGAGTAGCCCGCCAGCTCGGGGACGCGCAGCCCGTGTTCCTGGGCGATTCTGGCCAAGCCCTCGAGCTCGGCTTCGCGGACGGTGGCGAGGTAGTCGTCGCCTGACTCCTTCGCAGCCCGCAGGTCCTGGGCGGCGCGGGCGGCGCGGTGGGAGATCTCGGTGTGGAGCTCGGTCATCGTGGAACCCTCTCGGTGGCCGGAAAAAGGAGACTACGGGCCCGGGGGCACATCAGCCGCATCGAGGTCGGCGGATTGGGTGAATCCTTGGTGAATGCAGACCAACCGTTGGGGTTCCCGAGCGGGCGGCGGCGGCAGTCGTCGGCCCCGCAGCCCGCGAATCTGGACGCGATGGTGACGTCCGGCCCTGGATAGGGCACAATCCCCGCCTGCAGTGGGCACAAAATCATGGCGATCTGCGTTACACGGGCGACTGGTCCTCCCGAGTCACTCGGGAAGGCCCCAACCGCGAGAGAAACTGGAGTACGACAGCGACTATGGCGACTGACTACGACGCGCCGCGCAAGACCGACGACGAGCTGTCCGAGGACTCGATCGAGGAGTTGAAGTCCCGCCGCGTCGACAAGAGCGCCTCGAGCGTCGACGTCGACGAGACCGAGCAGGCCGAGGGCTTCGAGCTCCCGGGTGCAGACCTCTCCGGCGAGGAGCTCTCCGTTCGCGTGCTCCCGCGCCAGGCGGACGAGTTCACGTGCTCGCGCTGCTTCCTGGTCCACCACCGCAGCCAGCTGGCAAGCGAGGCCGGCGGACAGATGGTGTGCCGGGAGTGCGCCGCCTGACACCGGTACGCGGCAGACGATGCGACACCGCGAGATAGGGTCGGTCCACGTGACTGGCCCTTCTCGCGTTCCCGTGCCGATCCACCGGCTCGACCCCGACCTCCCGGTGCCCGCGTACGCCCACCCGGGCGACGCCGGGGCTGACCTCCACGCCGCCAGCGGGGTCGAGCTCGCCCCCGGTGAGCGCGCGCTGGTGCCCACCGGGCTCGCCATCGCGCTCCCCGAGGGCTTCGTGGGGCTCGTGCACCCGCGGTCGGGGCTGGCTGCCCGGCACGGGGTCACCATCGTCAACGCACCGGGGACGGTCGACGCCGGGTACCGCGGCGAGATCCTCGTCAACCTCGTCAACCTTGACCCACGCGAGGCGTTCACGATCCAGCGCGGCGACCGGATCGCCCAGCTGGTGGTGCAGCGCGTCGAGCACGCAACGTTCGTCGAGGTCGATTCGCTCGATGACACGTCGCGGGGGGACACTGGACACGGTGCCAGTGGTGGCTTCGGAGCCGCCCACCCCGCACCCCACGACAGTGAAGGAATGACCCAGCAGTGAGCATCTTCCGACGCGGCAAGAAGTCAGACGTCACGGACGACGCGGTGGACCAGGGCGACCGCGACGTCAGCGCAGGGGTCGACGGCGAGGTCGACGGCAGCGACGAGGTCGTCGACGGCAACGGCAGCGGCGAGGTCGACGGCCACGCCGAGGCCCAGGACGCGACCACCCACGATGCCGTCGTCGACTCGTCCGACGAGTCGATGCCGGACCGGTCCGCTGGCCCCTTCGACTCCGCCGACGTCGACCCCGACGACGGCCGGCTCGACCTCGGAGCGCTGCGCATCCACGGGGTCGCCGGCATGGAGCTGCGTCTCGAGGTCGACGAGCAGGCCGGCCACGTCGTCGGCGCCACCGCGGTGATGGGTGACTCGGCCGTCCAGCTTCAGGCCTTCGCGGCCCCCAAGACGATGGGCATCTGGGACGGCATCCGCTCCGAGATCGCCCAGTCGATCGTCGCGCAGGGCGGCACCGCCGACGAGACGCGCGGTGAGTTCGGCACCGAGCTGCGCACCCGCATGCCCTCGGCGGGCCCCGACGGGCGCACCGTGTTCGCCCCGGCCCGGTTCACCGGCATCGACGGACCGCGGTGGTTCCTGCGGGCCGTGTTCTCCGGTCGGGCCGCCATCGACGACGAGGCAGCCGCCCCGCTCGTCCACGTCGTCCGCAACACCGTCGTCGTCCGCGGCGACGCCGCGATGGCCCCGCGCGAGATGCTGGTCCTGACCCTGCCCGAGCAGGCCCAATCCGCCGAGGACGCCGCCAGCGACGGTCACGACACCACCCCGCACGCCGACGACCTCAAGCCATTCGAGCGTGGTCCCGAGATCACCGAGGTCAGGTAGGCCCAGTCATGGCCGTGCACACCGACAAAACCGCCACCGCTCCGAGCGGTGCGCAGACCACCAGCACCACCAGCGCCACCAGCGCCACGGGTGCCACCACCGCCACCAAGCCGCGTGGACGCGTGCTCTCCCGGCTGGGGGAGCGCCTCACCAAGTCTGTCACGCAGATCGAGGCCGACGAGCTCAAGCAGGACTCGGCTCGGATGGGCTGTACCGCGATGTGCGACCTGTTGGACCGCCAGGAGGCCGTCGTCGCCGGCACCGTCCGTGCCGTGACGCTCCGGCCGAGGGTCAACGTGCCCGCACTGGTCGTCGACCTCTACGACGGCAGCCGCACCATCAACCTCGTCTGGCTGGGTCGCCGCACCATCGGGGGCATCGAGCCGGGCACCTACGTCCGCGCGACCGGCCGCGTCACGACGATGCGCGGCATCCCCACCATCTTCAACCCGGCATACGAGATCGTCCCGCTCCGTGGCCACTGACCACGAGGCGGTGACCGCCGACCGGACCGCCGAGCAGACCGTCGAGGAGGTCATCCGGCACCGCCTCTCGACCGCGCTCGGGGGCTGGCGCGGCTCGCTCGAGACGGCGCTGCCCACCGTGGCCTTCGTCGTGCTCTGGATCGCGCGGGGCGAACTCGTCCCGGCCCTGGTGGCCGCAGGGGCGGTGACGGTCGTCCTGGCCGTCGTGCGCCTGGCCCAGCGCCAGAGCCTGCAGTTCGTCCTGCAGGCGGTGCTGCCGACCGTCATCGCGGCGGTGTTCGCGCTGCGCAGCGGCAAGGCCGAGGACGCCTTCCTGCCCGGCATCATCTGGAACTCCGTGATGGGGGCCGTGGCAGTCGTGTCGGTCGCCACCCGCTGGCCGCTGGTCGGCTTCATGGTGGCTGCAGGTGACCCGGACCTCGCCGAGGACCCGCTCGGCTGGCACCGGGACAAGGGAGTGGTGCGCGTCTGCCAGCGGCTCACCATGGTGCTCGTCGCGACGTTCGCGATCCGGCTGGCCGTGATGGTGCCGCTCTACCTCGCCGGCCAGGTGGCTTGGCTGGGCGTCGCGAAGGTCGTCCTGGGCTGGCCGCTGTGGCTGGGTGCGGTGGCCGTCATGGGCCTGATGCTGGTCCGGGGGCACACGCCCCAGCAGCTCGAGCCCGACGCGCCCGCTCACTCCACGCCGCGCGGCACCCTCTGACCGGGGCTGAGCATCGCCTCGAGCTCGTCCTCGAACTCCGGGGTGCTGATGAACAACAGCTCGTCGTGCGGCTCGAGTGAGTCGTCGCGGCTCGGGGCGATCGGGTGGTCCTCGCGGATGATGCCCACGAGCACGGTCTCACCGGGGAAGTCCACGTCACCCACGCGCTTGCCGGCGTAGGGGCTGTCCGGCGGCAGCGTCAGCTCGACCATGGTGGCCTTGCCCTGCTGGAACTGGAAGATCCGCACCAGGTCGCCGACACTCACGGCCTCCTCGACGAGGGCCGTCATCAGGCGCGGCGTCGACACCGCCACGTCCACGCCCCAGGCCTCGTCGAACATCCACTCGTTCTTGGGGTTGTTGACGCGAGCCACCGTGCGGGGCACGCCGAACTCGGTCTTGGCCAGCAGCGAGACGACGAGGTTGACCTTGTCGTCACCGGTGGCGGCCACGACGACGTCACACTCAGCCAGGCCGGCCTCGTGCAGCGCGGTGATCTCGCAGGCGTCGGCCAGCAGCCAGTTGGCCTCGGGGATGCGGCTGGCGATCTCCTTGCGCTCCCGGTCCATGAGGAGCACCTGGTGGCCGTTGTGGAGCAGCTCGCGGGCGATGGAACGGCCCACGCTTCCGGCCCCGGCGATGACGACTCGCATGTTCGTTACCTCGTGTTCTGCGCGCGGGGTCAGGCGTCGGTCGGGACGGGTGGGCTGTCGAGGATGCGCTCGACCTGGGGCAGCTCCTCGGCGAGCGTCGCCAGGTGCACGAGGTCGCCCTCCTGGAAGACGGTGTCGACCGCTGGCAGCATCGCGGAGCCGAGGCGCGTGACGTAGGCCGTGCGCGCCCCGGTGGCCTCCTCGAGCTGGGTGAGGCGGCTGCCGATCCACGACGGGTTGACGGCGACCTCGGCGATGACCACCTTGCCCGAGGGGTCGACCAGCTCGGGGACATGACCTTGGGGGAGCAGCCGGCGGATCATCTGGTCGGCCGTCCACTTCACCGTGGCGACGGTGGGGATGCCGAGCCGCTGGTAGACCTCGGCGCGACCGGGGTCGTAGATCCGGGCCACCACGTGCTCGACGCCGAACGTCTCGCGGGCCACGCGGGCCGCGAGGATGTTGGAGTTGTCGCCACTGGAGACGGCCGCGAAGGCGTACGCCTGGTCGATCCCGGCCTCCTTGAGGGTGTCCCGGTCGAAGCCCACGCCGGTGACCCGGCGTCCCTCGAACGAGGACCCGAGCCGGCGGAAGGCCGACTCCTCCTGGTCGATGACCGCCACGTCGTGGCCCTGCCTCTCGAGGCTCACGGCGAGGGAGGACCCCACTCGGCCACAGCCCATGATCACGAAGTGCACGACGCCGACGCTACACCGCGGCATTCGGCCTCGCGCAGGGCGACGCACGCATCGGTGGGCGGCGGCCTAGAGTGTTGGCCGTGCCATCCTCCGGACGCGTCCTCAAGCGCGTACTGCTCGGTCGAGCCATGCGCAGCGACCGCCTCGGCGAGACCCTGCTGCCCAAGCGGCTCGCCCTGCCCATCTTCGCCAGCGACGCCCTCTCGTCGGTTGCCTATGCGCCGGACGAGATCTTCCTGACGCTCGGCCTCGCCGGAGGCTTCCTGGCGCTGACCCACTCGTGGCAGATCGGGCTGTGCGTCGTCGGGGTCATGCTGGTCGTCGTCGCGTCCTACCGGCAGAACGTCCACGCCTACCCTTCGGGCGGTGGCGACTACGAGGTCGCCAACACCAACCTCGGGCCCAAGGCGGGGCTCACCGTGGCGGCAGCCCTCCTGGTCGACTACGTGCTCACCGTGGCGGTGTCGATCTCGTCGGGCGTGCAGAACGCCGCGGCAGCACTGCCGTTCATCCGCGGGCACGAGGTCATCGTCGCGGTCGGGCTGGTGGCCCTGCTCACGGCGATGAACCTGCGAGGAGTGCGCGAGTCGGGCAAGGCGTTCGCCCTGCCGGTCTACCTGTTCATGTTCAGCGTCATCGGCATGGGCATCGTCGGCATGATCCGCGAGACGACCGGCACCCTCCCCAAGGCCGAGAGTGCCTCCCTGACCCTGACCGCCGAGAACGGGTTCCACTCGCTCGGCAGCTTCGCGATGATGTTCCTGCTGCTGCGCGCCTTCTCGTCCGGCTGTGCCGCCCTGACCGGCGTCGAGGCCATCTCCAACGGGGTGCCTGCCTTCCAGAAGCCCAAGTCGAGGAACGCCGCGACGACGCTGCTGCTCATGGGCCTCGTCGCCGTCACGATGCTGATGTCGATGCTGACCCTGGCCACGTGGACCGGCATCAAGTACGCCGAGGACCCGGGCACCCAGCTCCTGCGCGACGGCAAACCCGTGGGCGACAGCTATGTGCAGGACACGATCATGGGCCAGGTCGCCAAGGCGGTCTTCTCCGGGTTCCACCCCGGCGTGGTGCTCGTGTCGATCGTCTCCGGGCTCATCCTCGTGCTCGCCGCCAACACGGCGTTCAACGGCTTCCCGGTGCTGGGGTCGATCCTCGCCAAGGACGGCTACCTGCCGCGGCAGCTGCACACGCGTGGCGACCGGCTCGCCTTCTCGAACGGGATCCTCATCCTCGCGGGCGCGGCGGCCCTGCTGATCGTGGTCTACCACGCCGAGGTCACCAAGCTGATCCAGCTCTACATCGTCGGCGTCTTCGTCTCGTTCACCCTGAGCCAGATCGGCATGATCAGGCACTGGAACCGCCACCTGCGCCTCGAGCGCGACCCGACGGTGCGACGGCGGATGATGCGCAGCCGCATCATCAACGCCGTGGGCGCCACGATGTCGGGCACCGTGCTGCTCGTCGTGCTGGCCACGAAGTTCATCCACGGCGCCGGCTACGCGATCGCGGCGATGGTGGTCCTCTTCTTCATCATGCTGCGCATCCGCAGGCACTACGAGCGCGTCCGCGAGGAGCTGCGACTCACCGAGGACGACGGTGAGGCCCAGCTGCTGCCCAGCCGGGTCCACGCGATCGTGCTGGTGTCCAAGATCCACAAGCCGACCCTGCGCGCGCTCGCCTATGCGCGCGCGACGCGGCCGTCCAAGCTCGAGGCGATCACGGTCAACGTCGAGCCCGACGAGACCAAGGCGCTGCAGGACGAGTGGGACCGCCGCGACATCCCGGTGCCGCTCAAGGCGCTGGACTCGCCGTACCGCGAGATCACCCGACCTGTGGTCGAGTACGTCAAGTCGCTGCGCTCCGGGCACCCCCGCGACGTCGTCGTCGTCTACATCCCGGAGTACGTCCTCGGGAAGTGGTACGAGCAGGTGCTGCACAACCAGAGCGCCCTGCGGCTCAAGGGCAGGCTGCTGTTCACGCCCGGCGTGATGGTGGCGAGCGTGCCGTGGCAGCTCGCGTCCTCGGAGGGCCAGGAGGAGCGCTACGACGGCCCCACCGCGGGCTCGGTCCGCCTCGGCCAGTGAGCGAGTCGCCGGCACCACTGTCCGAGGGTGACGTCGTCGAGCTCGAGGTCGGCGCCGTGGCCCACGGCGGGTTCTGCGTGGCCCGCCACGAGGGACGTGTCGTGTTCGTCCGCCACTCCCTGCCCGGGGAGCGGGTGCGGGCCCGGGTCACGGAGGCGCGCGAGGGTCAGCGCTTCGTGCGCGCCGACGCCGTCGAGGTCCTCTCGGCCAGCCCGCGCCGCGTCACCCCGCCGTGCCCGTATGCCGCGCCCGGCCTGTGCGGTGGCTGCGACTTCCAGCACACCGACCTCGCACACCAGCGCGAGCTCAAGGCGGCCGTGGTGCGTGAGCAGTTCGCGCGGCTGGCCCGGACCGAGGTGGACGTCCTCGTGGAGCCGGTGCCCGGCGACGAGGACGGCGCCGGGTGGCGCACCCGGGTCGAGTTCGCCGTCGACGGCACCGGGCGCGCCGGGCTGCGCGCCCACCGGTCGCACGACGTGGTGCCCGTCGAGTCCTGCCTGATCGCCGACCCGCGCGTCCTCGCGACGGGGGTCCTGGGGGGCCACTGGTCCGGGGAGCAGGCGGTCGACGTCGTGGCCCCCTCGACCGGTGAGACGGTGGTGGTGCCCGTCCCGTCGGGTGAGGCGCACGTGCCGGTCGTCACGGAGCACGTTGCGGGACAGCGGTTCTCGGGTGACTTCGAGGTGTCGGCGCGAGGCTTCTGGCAGGTGCACCCCGGTGCGGCGGCGACGTTCGTCGACACCGTGCTGGGGATGCTCGAGCCCCAGCCGGGTGAGGTCGCCCTCGACCTGTATGCCGGGGTCGGCCTGTTCGCGGCCGCCCTGGCCCAGCGGGTGGGTGAGCGCGGCAAGGTGGTCGCAGTGGAGTCCGAGGCGGCGGCGACGTCCGCCGCCGAAGGCAACCTGGCGGCATACCCGTCGGTGGCGGTGGTGCGGGCACGCGTCGACGACGCGTTCGGCGTGCCCCGGCCCACGCGGTCCGGGCCGGCCCGCAACCGGGCGCAGCGCTCCCGCAAGCTGCGCCGGCACCCGCTGCTGCCGCTGCGGGCCGACCTCGTCGTCCTCGACCCGCCTCGCACCGGAGCGGGCAGGGGAGTGGTCGGGCAGGTTGCCGCCCTCGCCCCCCGGGCGGTCGCCTACGTCGCCTGTGACCCCGCGGCCCTGGCGCGGGACACGGCCTACCTCGCGGAGGCTGGGTACGCCCTGCGCGGCCTGCGCGCCTTCGACGCCTTCCCGATGACCCACCACGTCGAGTGCGTCGCCCTGTTCGAGAGGAAGACCAGTTGATCCCGGCCACCCCAGGCGCCCCTGCCGCCGCGCCCTTCACGCACGGCGTGGAGGTGCACTTCTACGAGGTGGACCAGGTCGGGGTCGTGTTCAACGCCTGGTACCTCGCCTGGTGCGACGACGCCCGGCTGGCCTACTGCGCCTCGCGGGGCTACGGGCTGGAGCAGGCGAAGGCCGCCGACGCCATGCCCCTTGTGCGGCACGCGGACATCGAGTGGCGCGCCTCGCTGGCGGCCGGCGACCACGCCGAGATCGTCGTGAGACCGGTCCGCGTGGGGACCACCTCGTTCACGCTGCGGCACGAGATCCACCGCGCCGGCGACGGTGAGCTGTGCGCGGTCCTGACGATCACGTACGTCGCCGCGGGGCTCACGGAGCGGACCAAGCGCGAGCTCCCGCTTTCGCTCCGCGCGGCGTTGGAGCAGGATCAGGCAGAGGTCTGAACGACGTGATATCTTGACGTCAAGATAAATCGAGCGCGACGGTCTACCGGACGACCGACACGACGACGCAGTCGAACCAGAGCATCGAAGGAGCAGGCAGTGGCCAGCACGAACAGCTTCAACGCCCACGGTGAACTCGAGGTCGGTGACCAGTCCTACGAGGTCTACCGGTTGAGCGCGGTCGAGGGCAGTGAGACCCTCCCGTACAGCCTCAAGGTGCTGCTGGAGAACCTCCTGCGCACCGAGGACGGCGCCAACATCACGGCCGACCACATCCGTGCCCTCGGCGCCTGGGACGAGAACGCCGAGCCCGACACCGAGATCCAGTTCACCCCGGCCCGTGTCCTCATGCAGGACTTCACCGGCGTGCCCTGCATCGTCGACCTGGCCACGATGCGCGAGGCCGTCGCCGACCTCGGTGGCGACCCGGCGAAGATCAACCCGCTCAGCCCCGCCGAGATGGTCATCGACCACTCCGTCATCATCGACGTGTTCGGCCGGGCCGATGCCTTCGAGAAGAACGTCGAGATCGAGTACCAGCGCAACGGAGAGCGGTACCAGTTCCTGCGTTGGGGCCAGACCGCGTTCGAGGACTTCAAGGTCGTGCCCCCGGGCACCGGCATCGTCCACCAGGTCAACATCGAGCACCTCGCGCGCACCGTCATGGTCCGCGACGGCGTGGCCTACCCCGACACCTGTGTCGGCACCGACTCGCACACCACGATGGTCAACGGCCTCGGTGTCCTCGGCTGGGGCGTCGGCGGCATCGAGGCCGAGGCGGCCATGCTGGGCCAGCCCGTGTCGATGCTCATCCCGCGCGTCGTCGGCTTCAAGCTGTCGGGGTCGATCCCGGCCGGCGCGACCGCGACCGACGTGGTGCTGACCATCACCGAGCAGCTGCGCGAGCACGGCGTGGTCGGCAAGTTCGTCGAGTTCTACGGCGAAGGCGTCTCGGCAGTGCCGCTGGCCAACCGCGCCACCATCGGCAACATGAGCCCCGAGTTCGGCTCCACCTGTGCGATCTTCCCGATCGACGACGTGACGCTGGAGTACCTGCGCCTCACCGGCCGGTCCGAGGAGTCCGTCGCACTGGTCGAGGCGTACGCCAAGGAGCAGGGCATGTGGCTGCACGCCGGCCCCGACCAGCCCGAGGCCCGCTACTCCGAGCGGCTCGAGCTCGACCTGTCCACGGTCGTGCCGTCGATCGCCGGCCCGAAGCGGCCCCAGGACCGCATCGCCCTGACCGACGCCAAGGACTCCTTCCGCAAGGTGCTGCCGACGTATGTCGCGCACCACGAGGGCGATGCCGGCGTGGCGTCGTCGTTCCCGGCGAGCGACCCCTCGCCGCAGGGCAGCACGGACGGCACCAACGGCGGCGACAAGCCGGCCTCAGAGGGCAGCGGCGCCGACCGTCCCTCGAAGAAGGTCACCGTCACCACTGCCGAGGGTGCGTCGTTCGAGATCGACCACGGCATCGTGTCGATCGCCTCGATCACGAGCTGCACCAACACCTCGAACCCGTCGGTCATGATGGCCGCCGCGATGCTGGCCAAGAACGCCGTCGACCGCGGACTGACGGTGGCACCGTGGGTCAAGACCTCGATGGCGCCGGGCTCCAAGGTCGTCTCGGACTACTACGAGAAGGCCGGCATGTGGCCCTACCTCGAGAAGCTCGGCTTCCACCTGGTCGGTTACGGCTGCACCACGTGCATCGGCAACTCCGGGCCGCTGTCCGACGAGATCTCCGCGGCCATCAACGAGAACGACCTCGCCGTGGTCTCCGTTCTCTCCGGCAACCGCAACTTCGAGGGCCGGATCAACCCCGACGTCAAGATGAACTACCTCGCGTCGCCGCCGCTGGTGATCGCCTACGCGTTGGCCGGAACGATGGACTTCGACTTCGACTCCGAGCCGCTGGGCCAGGACACCGACGGCAAGGACGTCTTCCTCCAGGACCTGTGGCCGGCACCGGCCGACGTCGAGCGGACCATCGCCGAGAGCATCAACAAGGAGATGTTCACCAGCGACTACGCCGACGTCTTCGCCGGCGACGAGCGCTGGCAGTCGTTGCCGACGCCCGAGGGCAAGACCTTCGAGTGGGCCGAGGACTCGACCTACGTGCGCAAGCCTCCCTACTTCGACGGCATGACGATGGAGACCACCCCCGTCTCGGACATCGCGGATGCCCGGGTGCTGGCCAAGTTGGGCGACTCCGTGACGACCGACCACATCAGCCCGGCGGGTTCCATCAAGGCCGACAGCCCCGCTGGTACGTACCTGGCCGAGCACGGGGTCGAGCGCAAGGACTTCAACTCCTACGGCTCGCGACGCGGCAACCACGAGGTGATGATCCGCGGCACCTTCGCGAACATCCGCCTCAAGAACCTCCTGCTCGACGGGGTCGAGGGCGGTTTCACCCGCAACTTCCTCGCGGGTGGCGAGCAGACCACGATCTACGACGCCTCGGCTGCCTACCAGGAGGCCGGAGTCCCGCTCGTCATCCTGTCCGGCAAGGAGTACGGCTCGGGGTCCTCGCGCGACTGGGCTGCCAAGGGCACCCGGCTGCTCGGTGTCCGGGCGGTCATCGCCGAGTCGTACGAGCGCATCCACCGCTCGAACCTCATCGGGATGGGTGTGATCCCGCTGCAGTACCCGGCCGGGCAGTCGGCCGACTCCCTGGGCCTGGACGGCACCGAGACGATCTCGATCTCGGGCATCACGGCGCTCAACGAGGGCTCCACCCCGAAGACCGTCAAGGTCTCCGCGGTGCGCGACGGTGGTGACCCGGTCGAGTTCGACGCGGTCGTGCGCATCGACACCCCCGGCGAAGCCGACTACTACCGCAACGGCGGCATCCTGCAGTACGTCCTGCGGTCGCTCGTCAACAGCTGAGCTCGATACTGCCGCAACGACACTGAGGGGTATGCCGCGTGGTCACCACGCGGCATACCCCTCAGTCGCGCCGCCATGGTCACCGCTGCCCACCCGGCGGGTGAGTCGCGCGCATCGGCGCCACCGCAGCTGCCGCGCTAGCGGGCCAGTGGCTTGACGAAGATCGTCGAGACGGCTGTCGAGCGGCAGCCCGTGGTGTGGAACGGGATGAACTTGGCGAGCCTGGAGCCGGGTACGTACACGCGCAGCCCGTCGACTGCCGTGGGGCGGCACACGGAAGCGGGGTAGTTCTGCACGTCGACCATTCGGACCGGCGCGTCCGCGTGTTGCCTCGGGGCCAAGGAGATGGTCCTGACCGCACCGGCATCCCACGTGGCGGCGCGCCCGATCTGGGTGCCGTTGCCGAAGCCGACATAGGAGACCCCTGGGTAGCCCCGCGTCCAACAGGTGCTCCGGGAGATGTTCGTCAGGCGCAGGTCGCCGATCCGGCTGCCGGCGGTGCCCTGGAGGTTGACGAGGCTTGCGGCCAGCGCCGAGGTGCTGCAGTGCGGCACGGTGGCCTGTGCCGTCGCGGGCGTCGCCACCAACGTCGCGGCCGCCAGCGCGGCAGTGCAGATGATCGTGGAGATCGACTTTGTGCTCATCTGGTGAACCCCCTTGTCGGGTGTGACGGGCGGGTGGCCCGTCATTCTTGAGACGCTCGAGCAGGGGGCGGGGTTGTACCGCTGCGACGGGGGGTGAGGCGACTGGGGCGGGGTGCGTCGGGTGGCTCAGCGCGGCAGGGGGTTCGGGCCGGTCGCGGTCACGAGCCGCTGGGGCACCCAGTCGTCGACGTGCTGGAACCCGTCGCCGAACGGGCCTGCATCGAGCTCGACGGAGTCGCGCAAGGCGAGTCGGTAGAACTTCGCGTGGGTGAAGTCCTCGAACAAGATGTAGACGGGATCGGGTGTGCTGTTCGGGCCCTGGAACTGCTGCCCCGTCAGGACGGGCTTGTGGGCTGCGACGAACGCGTCGAAGGAGTCGCCGACCACGACGCCGAGGTGCTCCAACCCCATCTTGTAGACGCGCTGGTGCACCGGCGGGATGAGCTCGATGAGCGGGACACTCTTGCCGTCGAGGACTTCGAGCGGCTCGGTGGGAACGATCAAGGAGATCGGGCGGCCGTTCCAGACGTTCTCGCGGTTGGCGACCGCGTGGCGCTCGAGCAGGGTGCGCACGTGCAGGTACTGGTCCCACTCAGGCACGCGGACCGCGAGGTGGCTGAGGGGGTACGGGCGGATGTCGATGCCTCGGGCGAGCAGGCGGTCTGCCTGCTGCGCGGCGAACGCCCGGTAGTCCCCGATGATCTCGCCCACCGGATCGGCCATTGCGCCTCCTCTCGTCGCCCATCGTAGTGAGCACCGAGCTGCCACCGGTGGGGCATGCCGGCGGCCCCGCCGTGGTGGGCGGGGTGTGGGGCGGGGTCACGCTGGTTCCTGCGCGGCGCGCCGGGCCAGCAGCTGGTCGTAGGAGCCGCGGGTCAGGTCCCACTGCACCCGCTCTCCCTCCGGACCGGTGACGACCTGCCCGGCGAGGCGTCGCTGGTGGACGGTGGTGTGGTGCCGCTCGCACACCAGGGCGGCGTTGGATAGGTCCGAGGTGCCGAAGTCGGCCCAGTGCACCAGGTGATGTCCGTCGGTCCAGGCGGGTGGGGCCCCGCACCCGGGGTAGGTGCACCCGCCGTCGCGCAGCCACAGCCGTCTGGTCTGGGCCGGGGTGAAGAACCGGACCGTGCGGCCCAGGTCGAGCACCTCACCCCTTGACCCCAGCACGACCGGGACCACGGAGGCGTCGCAGGCGAGCCGGCGGACCGTCTCGGGCGCGAGGTGGGTGCCGGTGTCGAGCCC